>CAMJWQ010000035.1 GCA_946409475.1 uncultured Lachnospiraceae bacterium | reverse complement strand
TTCCATATTTTTTATATAAAAACCAAGCTTACTGATTTTTTTAAATGAGGGGTGAAATATATTATCCCTGACAGACATGTTAAATAAGATTTCTTCCTCTAAACGCTCCCCCTCCCAAAAAACAATTCTTTTTTTAATCAGATTTTCGATTTTATTCCCGTCCATATTTGTATTTTCTATTATAAACTGTGGTTTATATCTGGTTTTTCCCATCAGAGTCTTCCATAACACATCCTGCTGGTTTGTATCAGGCAAAAAAATATAACAGATTTCTCCCTCTTTAAATGCCAGGTCGAAATAATCTCTCCCATTCAGCGTAATCCCTTTAATTCTTCCTGCGGATTTTTTCATTTTTTCTATTGCTTCCGGCTCATTCCCTTCCCTATGCTTTTCTGTTTTCATGCTGCTGCAAGGATACGGCTCTTCCTCTCCCATTTCAGGCATATCATTTTTTTTCTTTCGCTTTAGTTTTCCATATTCAATGATCCACAAATAATCCGATACATTTTTAAAAGCATTCGGTCTGACATCGTTTATGATTAAAGTGATTCCCTTTTCCTTTAGCTTCACCAATACCCTTGTCAGCCTGTTCATATCCTCATTATTGCACTGTTCAGAAATCCTGTCCAAAATAATTATCTTTGCCCCATAGGTAAAGGTTTTTATTATTTTCAAAATGATATAATCAATTTTTTTTAAATTTTCCGTATGTTCTTTCCCCGTATATTCCAGTTCAAATTCCCGAAACAGGGAAACTGCCTGCCTGTGAATGGCTTTCTGGTTAATTCTTATTTTCTTCAGGCTGTTCTTTCTGAATACAAATATATTTTCCGCCGCATCTAGGCATTTCATCATCTCCGCATTACCATCTATATAATAAATTTTATTCTTCTGCCATATATTTCGTGAAAAAATTTTTACTTCCGTTCTATAAATATAAATTTTGCCCTCCGTTAAACGTCCGGTACCGTTAAAAAATTCCGTAAGTCCGATACCTGAATTATCTCTGCTCTCCATAATAATACATTCACCCTGCCGGATAATAAAGCTGGCTCTTTCCAGCTTATTATAATCTCTTCCCTTTATAGAACAATTGATAAATTGTAAATATTCTTTTTTCATAGGCTCTCTCACAATTGCATTTTTGTTTTATCGTTAATCTTTGGAATTATAATTTCCATATCCGTTCCTGCTCCCGGAGTACTGTAAATCTGAAGTCCATACTCCGGGCCAAAGGTAAGCTTTATTCTTTGGTTTACATTGTACAGTGCAACTCCATTATTGTGCTCCGCCCGGATAAGTCCGCTCCCATCTCCTCCATATTCCATTTTATGCCTCAATTCCTTCAAGGTCTCTTCCGGCATACCTACCCCATTGTCCGAAACGGTAATCACAATTTTATCCTCCGTTGTCTGAAAATCAATTTTTACATAACATTCACCAGCTTTTGTTTCTAAGCCATGAAAAATAGAATTTTCTACAATCGGTTGAATCGTCATCTTAGGTATTAAATAAGAGTAAACACTATTGTCATCTTCTTCCACGTTTACAATAAAATCAAATTTATCTTCAAATCTATAGTTCTGTATTAAAAAATAATTTTTAATATTTCCCAGTTCATCCAAAATCGTAACCATATTTTCTTTTCTGCTTATACTGTACCTGAAAAAAGACGCCAATGATTTCGCCATATTGGCAATACTGCCACATTCCTGAAAAATTGCCTCACTTCTTATGCACTCCAGCGTATTGTATAAAAAATGCGGATTAATTTGGCTCTGCAGGGAATTAATTTTACTCTGTTTATCCATAACCTTGGCCGAATACTTCCCCTGTATATTTTTTTCAAGCTCCTCCACCTTATTTACCAACTGTTTCCCTATTCTTCCGGATACCTTCTTAAGAGTATTTCTAAATAATATGGAATCCGGCAGTAAATCTATTCCCTTTTCCAGTATGTAAATAGTGTATGTCAGATAGCTCCAAAATAAGATATTGCCAATTGCCCATACGGCCCAGAGGATCGGATGATTTACATAAAACATGACAGCAAACAGCACGCTGTTAAATAAAAAAAATAGAATCATTTTTCTATAAAGCTTCATTTTCATCTCCCGTTTTACGCATATAGCTTTCTATATTCATTCGGTTTTGTTCCAACAATTTTGGTAAACTGCTGGCTAAAGTATTTAGGATCCTTATAGCCCACCTTATTGGCAATATCGTATACGGTATCTTTCCCGTCCCTTAGCATCTGCTTTGCCGCTTCCATTCGTATTTCCTGGAGATAAACAGAGAAATTTTTGCCCGTTTCCTTTTTAAAAATCTCAGAAAAATAATTGGGATTAAATCCCGATTTTTCCGCTACCTGCTCTAATGATACCTTTTGAGAATAATTTTCTTTCATATATTCAATTATTTCTAAAACAGGCTTCCGCTCTCTCTCCTCTCTTTTCCGGATAAGCGTAATCATATTATCCTTTATTTCTCTTATCATACAATTTTTTAACATATCAACTGTTTTACAATTATTTTCTTTTTCCAGCAGCTTTAGGGGAAACTCCCCTATGTCCTCTTGTAATAGTTCCTTTATTTCATTTTGATAAAGTAAAATAATCCCTTTACTTAACTGCAGATATTCACATGCCATAATATTTTTTTCTTCTGCGAGTTTGAAGCAATTAAAAATAATATTGCCTGCATAATCACAGTCTAATATCTGAAATGCCTTCATAATATCTTCTTTATAGATTTCCAGAACGTCAGTTCCTTTAAATGCCCTGTTTTTGTTTTCTGAATAATTTTCTATCCGGATTCCGGTACCGTCAAAAATTCTGCAATTTATTGCTTCTTTTGCCATCTCTAATATAATATTGATTTTTGAAAAGTCCAACGTGTCTTTGCTTACTCCAACCGTTACCTCATAATTTTCAAACTCCTCCATATATTCTTTGCACTGCAGAAATACTTCATTAATTTTCTCATTAACAGTACTTCTTAATTCCTCTTTATAATTAAGCAATACTAAAATACGCATATCATTTTGTACAGATATGACAATATCTATTGCTATATTTTCAAAACCTCTGTCTATCTTTTTTGTTAACCTTTGCATTAACACCTTTTCCTGCTGTTCACTTTTTTCTATTTTCAGATTTCTGTCTGCCTTCAGGCAAAAGGCTCTAAAGTATCCTCTTCCTAATCTGACACCATATTCCTTATTAACATCTGAAATCAAGCGGTTCTCTTTATTTTCAATAAAATCATTTAACAATTCCCTATGTAATATATGCTTGCTATTATTATAACGGTTTTCCAATGCTTCTATTTTTACTGTTTCCTGCTGCAGTTCCTGTAATTCCATACAAATTTTCCCCAATTGCTGGTTTAATTCCACTTCATCAACAGGCTTAAGCAGGTAATTTTCCACACCATATTTTAAGGCCGCCTGCGCATATTCAAAATAGCGGTATCCGCTAATCACAATAAACCTGACTTGCAGATTTAAAGAAATTACCTGCTTAATCAAATCCAAACCCGAGATAACCGGCATGCGTATATCCGTGATTACAATATCCGGTTTCTTCTTTAAAATAACTTCCAGGGCATTTTTCCCATCCTGGACAATATCCAATAATTCCAGGTTCAAATTATCCCAGTCAATTAATTTCTTAATCAGCAGTCCAACCTTTTTTTCGTCATCTGCTATTAATACCTTCCACATTATTGTCCCTCCTTAATAGCCATTAGCCTATTGCAAACGTATTTTATCATATTAAAAATTGCACGGCAAATGGTTTATTCCCATTATTTACACCGGCAAATAATCATATATAATTCCCCTTTGCAATCATCTGATCAATTAAAGCAACAGCAATATCACATATATCCGAATTTAGTCCACAGATAAAAATCAAATCTAAAATCATGTACTGTTTACTATATTTCATCCATCATTTTTAATAATATATAAGCTTTCGGAAAGCTCTTTTCAATCGTTTCCATATCACTTTCTTCCTTAAGCCGTAGGGCATTTTCCTTCCATACATCGAACCATTCCTGTGCGGTCCCCGTTACGGCAGCTCTCATATCTTCACCACCAATCAATTCCCGCATTGCCGCCAGCATGATATGGCCTTTTAAATCCGTTTGTCCCCCGGTCAGAAACTCTGCAAACACATATTGAAGAGTATCATCTCCATAGTATAAAAGCTCCCGGTAAGCAGAGGGGTTTGTCTCTATATAAGCAGAAGGATCGGAAGACTCTGACGGCGTATTCGTTATACTTGTAATCAGCTCTTCCATTTTTTCATTAACATCGAAGCTATCCTTCATTAAGGCTGCCGCCTTCCCATAGCACTCCTGTATTTGCAGGAGGACATAGGTCTGGGTATCCAGAGCCTGCTCATAAATGTCCTCCGGAAATTTATCCCTTATGGAGGAAGCATAGTAAGAACCATCCTCCGGAATCCAATATTCCAATAAAGAAAGCTCTCCTGTTTCCTTCTTTTCAAAGGTTAATGCTGCCGGCATATGACTTCCTCCTATTTCCTCCGGACCATTATCTGAATTTTGAAAGCTCAAGTCCATAACCATGGCATATACGGTTACAATGTTACCTTCCTCAACAATTTTTAAAATGCTATGGGATTCCACTGTAAAGGAATCCAAATTCCCATCATCCCCATTTTGGGCTTTCTTTAAAACAGCCTCTGTAATATAGGAATCCAGCTCCTTATTGTCTCCGTCTGACTCTTCTCCCTGACTCCGGACAGCTTCCTCTTCTATGGTTATGGGTGCCATGGGAGCAGCTTCCTCTGCTGCAGGCGGTTTTTCCTTTGCCCCGGTAAAGGTAACGATGATACATAAGCCTACTAAGAGGATAACCATTGCTATAGCTGATGCCATAATCTTTGTATTTTTTGCAATCAATTCTATTCTTTTCTTAATATGCTTTTTCCCGGAGGCCATAGTCGTTGCCGTATACATGATTCCCATGGGATTTCTTTTTATTGAAATCATGGAGAGCACCGTTTTCCCATATGCTATGCGTTTATCCGGACCCAGTATTTTAATGGCGGCTTCATCACAGGCATATTCTCCGTCAGCCTTTGAAAGCAGGGCCGCCGCCCAGATAAAGGGATTCCACCAATAGACGGCCAGACACAGTCCCAGCATGACGGACCAGAAATGATCCCCTTGACGATAATGACATAATTCATGAACCATAACCTGCTCCCATATTTCTTTTTCGGCCGCTGCCCCGGAAGTCAGGTATACAGCCGGACGTAATAAGCCGAACAGACAGGGTGATGCCAGGTCATCCGCTATATAAATGGGTAATTTGCACTTTTTAAGTATAGATAGGCCGCAGGGAAAAGTCTCTTTCTTAATTGGCCTGCGCATTTTCCTAAGTCCCAGATAAAATACCAGGCTGGTACCTGCAAACCACAGAAAAACGATAACGGCCCCTGTAGGCCAGATGATCATCAGGGTATCCTTATAGTCAAAAGATTTTTTATTATAATCCGAGTTTTCTTCAAAGGAAGCTTCATCAATGGTATTTGCAGCTATGGGCGGAATATCCCCATCACCGATTTTTAGCGGAAGGCCTTCCGCTAAGTTAATTTGAAGTTCATGAAACTCTTCCCCCGCATGCAGAACATTCATGATACTAAATGCACTGGGTAAAAGGGTAAAGGGTAAGCATAACCGTATCAGTACAATTACCCATAAGGTGTATTGGAAACGGCGGCTGATTTTACCCGAAAAAATAAAACGAATTCCTATGATTGCCGCTATCAGCAGGGAAGATGAAACTATACTCTCAATCATTTACCTCCTCCTTTTTATTTTCATTGCCGGTGCTCTCCAATATGGCATAAAGCTCCTCAATATCATTTTGGGTTAGAGCCTTCTGACCCGCCATAGAAGCTACCATGAGTCCGATACTGCCTCCATATACCTTTTTTAAAAAGCTCTTTGTTTCCTTTATGGAAATCTCTTCCTTGCGTACCGCGGGATAATACTGACGTGAGCGGTCTTTATTTTCAAAATAAACAGCTCCTTTTTCCTCCAATCGGGTAAGCATTACAAAAATAGTGTTTTTATTCCAGCCGGTATCCTCCTCTAAGGCAGCAACCATCTGTGCTATGGTTCTGGGAGCCTTCTCCCACAGTAAATTCATCAGCTTCCATTCCCCATCGGATAAATTAATGTTCTTATGCATTTTCTTCTTTCCCCTCTTATTTGGTTAACGCTTGTTGTCTTCAAATTATCATAAAGGTCAACAGATGTCAACCAAAAAACGTTCTGCATCCAAAATTGTTCTACATCCAAATCTCTTTATGGTATAATATGAACACTTGGCGAGGTATCGTGTGAACACTTGGGGAGGTACTTTCGAGCCTAGTGAGAAAACATACCTGACCACTTAGCGAGGTACTTTCGAGCTTAGTGGGAATGGTAATTTCGAGCCTAGTGAGAACATACCTGACCACTTAGCGAGGTACTTTCGAGCTTAGTGGACATGGTACAATACGTATAGAAAGTAGCTATATATATTTATCTGACCACTTTGCAGCTCTCTTTTTCGTACAAGAAATAAGAGGACTTCTATAAAGCTATAAGATAAACTAAGGATAAGGAGCGGATTACATGGAATGGATAGAGCGGTTAAACCAATCATTGGATTATATTGAAGCTAATTTATACGGAAAAATCAGTTATGAAGAAGCAGCCAAAATAGCCTGCTGTTCCGTTTTTCACTATCAGCGTATGTTTTCCTATATAGCAGAAATTCCGCTATCGGAATATATTCGCCGCAGAAAAATGACGGCAGCAGCATTTGATCTACAGACCTACAGCCTTTAATCGGGCCTTTCAGAATATGCACGGTGTCGCACCTTCCAAAGCACGTTCGGAAGGAACCTCCCTGAAAGCCTATCCACGTATCCGTTTTCAAATAACAATAAAAGGAGAAGCGGAAATGACTTATAAAATTGAAAAAAAAGAGGCTTTTCGTATAGTAGGTGTAAAAGATCATATGGAAGTCAATCCCGAAGCCAATTTCATGAGAGTGCCTGCTTTTTGGCAGGAAACAACGCAAAAAGGCCTGCTGCCGCAGATTTGTGCTCTGATGAACGAACCTCCCTATGGCGTGTTAGGCATCAGTACCTGTATGGACGGAAAAGAAATGGATTATTATATAGGTGCAGCCTCCAGCCGGCCCGTTCCTGACGGTATGGAAGAATACCTGGTTCCTCCTGCTACATGGGCCGTATTTACCTGTATTGGCCCATTGCCCAATGCATTACAGGATCTGCAAAGACGTATCATAACGGAATGGCTCCCCACCTCCGGTTATGAATACGCAGATGCCCCGGATATTGAGCTGTATACGGAGGGAGATCAGCAGTCATCCACATATAGCTGCGAGGTATGGCTGCCCATTGTAAAGAAAAGCTAATATCGATTACGGAGGATAAAAATATGGTTCATTTGGTTTATTGTGATGATAAGGAAAAGGTTCTGGAGAAAATACTTGACGGTACCAAAACCATGACCGTTCGCGGAGCTGCCGGAAGAAAAATTCCCCACAGCCGGGTTTTCACAGGAGAAAGCTTATATTTTATGAAAAAGGGAACAGCTAAGATTACGGCAAAGGCTATCGTCACATATGTGCAGAATTACGTAAAGTTAACAGAGGATGAGATTACGAAGACCTTGGAGGATAATCAAAAGCAGCTGGCTTTATCGGATAAGCAGAAAAACCGCTGGCATAAAAAATGTCTGTGTCTGGTTGCGTTCAAAGATGTCGAAGAAATTGAACCTCTTGACTTTGACCATCAGGGCAATATGGATGACTGGCTGATCATAGAAAAAATAGAGGACGTGGTTGTCGGAACCAGTATACCTTTTGATTATGAGTGTTCCCGATTTAAGTAAAAACAGATTTAAATAGATTCAAGTAAATCTCTTGACAGGCTAGTAAACACTTGCTATTATATGGCTAGTGTTTACTAGCCTTTTCTATGGTTCACAAATAGCTTTTTATCAATGAGGATTTTACATGAAAAAAAATAATACAAAACAAAAAATTATGCTGGAAGCTCTTTCTTTATTTTCGGTTCATGGCTTTGCAGGTGTCTCGATAAAAGAAATAGCAGCTGCAGTAGGCATTAAGGACAGCTCTATCTATAAGCATTACAAAAGCAAGCAAGCCATATATGAAGCCATTCTTTCAGAAGTTTCCGAAAGAATTCAAACAGCTTATGAGAAAATAGGAATGCCGAAAAATGAGTCTTTGGTCGAGACCTATGCTTCCATAGCAGAAAAAGACCTGGAGCAATTATGCATTCATTTATTTTCTTTTTATTTACAAGATGATGTGTTATGTAAGTTCAGGCGAATGCTCACTATTGAGCAATATCAAAGTAAGGAAGCAGGTTCCTTATTTCATCGTTTTTTTATCGATGATGTGCTGCATTTTGAGGAAAATCTCTTTAAAAAGCTCATACGGCAGGGTATATTCCGGGATAGTGATCCGGCTGTTATGGCACTTCATTTTTACTCTCCTCTCTTCCTGCTTTTATATAAGTATGATAACAGCCTGTACGAAAAAGAGGAATTAACAATGCAGATCAAAAAACACATCTCCGCTTTTTCCAAAGCTTATGTGAAAGACGAAAAGGAAGAATAGCATGAGAACGAAGGGCAGCATGGAAGCAAAGACGAAAAAGAATGAACGAGAAAAGAAATCTTACCATAATAAGAAAGGAAAATGGCCTATGTATCTGATGATTTTTGCCGGTTTAGTATGCTTTATTCTGCTGGTTCAATATTGGCAATGTCAAGCTGAAGTAAAAGAAGCCGTTAAAAGGCTGGAGTCCTATCATCCTTCTACTGTTTCCCTCAGCTGCGGCTCCATGACATATGTAGACCGGGGAGAAGGCCCCGTTATCCTGGTTGCCCACGGAATCACAGGAGGATATGACCAGGGCTTTCAGACTCTTAAAGATAAAACGGATGCCTATCGGGTTCTTGCCCCTTCCCGTTTCGGTTATTTAGGCAGTGATGTGCCCGAAAGCCCTGCTCCGGAAGAACAGGCAAGGGCATATGCAGAGCTCCTTGATGCTTTACATATTAATGAAGTTTACATACTCGGTACATCGGCCGGAGGAACCATTGCCATTCGGTTTGCTTTGGATTATCCGGAAAGGACTAAGGGATTGATTCTATATTCTTCAGCACCTCCCTTAACAAGTAAACCGGATCATTATAGTACCTATGCGGGACCACCGTCTTTTCTTTGCAATGATTTTGGTATGTGGCTCCTTCGTCCTTTTTTTGAACCCCTTATGGGGATGAGCAAGGATACGATTTATGACATGCTGCCCCTGTCCCAAAGAAAAGAGGGAATCGTAATCGATGCCTCTATTGTCAATCCTGACATGGCAAAAAATTATGAAGATTATCCCATTGAAGAGCTTCAGGTCCCCACACTGATAGTGGGTGCAGAGGATGATAAGCTGGCAGATTTTCAAGCCATGAAGCAGGCGGCAGAGCGGTTTCAGGACTGTACCTTAGTATCCTTTCCTGACGGCGGACATTTAATGGAAGGTCATGGTACCGAAGTAGAAACGGCTCTGGATCTATTTGTGAAAACCTATTCTCAGAATTAATTAATTAGAAGCATGGAAGCCGCCTTTGGGATTGAAAGAAAGTTTCCTGCCTATGATTCTCCCTTCTGAATCTATATAGGAATTTAAAACATCTTTTGCCGGCAGCTTGACATTACCTAATTCCGAAACTGCTTTTTCCTCTGTGATGCCGTTTTCCATTTTATCCAAAATCACTTCATCATAGTTATTAAGACACTTACTCCGTTCTTTTTTGTTTAAAGGTCTTAGTTCATGATTTAACTCCTTAATAAACTGTTTCTTCATCATCTTTACCCCGCCCTCCGATAAAATCTAAAATTTTAACCAGCTGCTCCTTTTCACTTCGAAATATATTTAAATAGTCCTGCCCCTTATCCGTTAAATGAAAATACTTACGCAGGCGGTTATGATATTCCTCCGTGTACGAGGTTACGTTGCCCGCCTCCTCCATTCTTCGCAATATGGGATATAAGGTTGATTCTGAAATCATAACATAAGGTGAAATATCCTTTATAATCCGGTATCCGTAAGAATCTTTTTCTTCTAGAGCAGCTAACACACAAAATTCCAACAAGCCTTTTCTTAATTGTGTATCCACAAAACACCTCCTTATACACAATACTATATATTGCGTAGTATATAATGTCAATATCATTTGTAAAGCTTCCTTTAATTTTGGATGTAAGCTTACCCAATTTTCCATGAAACAAAAAAGATTTTATCAAAAAAATGATTTTACGGAAAGTATGCTTTACATTTATAAGCACTTGTGCTATTATTTTGGAAAGGAAACTTTCCATAAAGGAGTGATAAATTGAAAAACCGTTTAGAATCAATACGAAAAGAACTGGGAATCAAACAGGAGGACCTTGCTGCCGCCTTGGAAGTGTCCCGGCAGACAATAGGCTCTCTGGAAAACGGGCGTTATAACCCGTCTATCATCTTAGCATTTAAAATCGCCCGCTATTTTAAAATGAATATTGAAGATATTTTTATTTATGAGGAGGAAGAAAATGACGAAAACAAATAATAGTAAAACAGTTTTATTTGCACTATCAGGTTTCATAATCACCATTCTTGGTCTTATTATGGTAAAAAATAATCTGGTACAAATTGATTATTTGCAAACGCTGCCTTATTTAATGATTGGTATCGGCTGCGGCATATTTGGTCATAATTTTGGAGAAATAATCCGTCAGCAAACAAACAAAAAATACCCCGAAGAGGCGAAAAGGATTGATATCGAATTAAAAGATGAGAGAAATTTAGCCATTGCCAATAAATCCAAGGCAAAAGCTTTTGATTTGATGATTTATGTGTATGGTGCTGTTCTATTTTCCCTGGCTCTGATGCAGGCCGATTTTAAGGTAATCATCATATTGACGATCTCCTATTTATTCGTTACCTTATCCGGCATTTACTTCAGGGCTGATGTTGAAAAAGAAATGTAAGAAATCATGACTGCCGGCTAAGCCGGCAGTTCAAAAGAATAACACCAGACAAAGTCTGGTGTTATAATGAAAAATTTTAACTGTAACTCCTTAAAAAATTCCCGTCTATACCTTCTGAAACAAGCTGCTGACATCCTTTTGCAGAAATACCCGTTCTATTCTCGGAAGGAAAATTCCAAGGGTTTCTTTCAAAACGTCCTCCACAGTAGCGACAGGAATGATGGTAAGCTGGTTTTTCACTTCCTCCGGCACCTCCTTTAAGTCAACCACATTATCCTTTGGAATCAGTACCTTTCTGATACCGGCTCTTTGAGCCCCCAGTAATTTTTCCTTCAGGCCTCCAATAGGCAGTACCGCTCCCCGTAAGGTAATCTCACCTGTCATGGCTGTCTTGGCATCTACCTTCTTCCCCGTGATAAGAGAGGCAAGGGCGGTGAATAAAGCAATACCGGCAGACGGGCCATCCTTGGGAACCGCACCCGAAGGGACATGGATATGCAGATCCCTTTCCTTAAAATTAACCGTATTAAGAGGTAATCTGGACTTGAGCAGGCTTAAGGATATTCTTGCGGATTCCTTCATCACATCTCCCAATTTCCCTGTCAGTATGACGTCTCCGTTTCCCTGCATATCGGTAGCTTCAATAAAAAGTATTTCTCCGCCTGCGGGAGTCCAGGCCAGCCCCGTCACTACTCCGGGGGGATTGTCCGGCTGGGCCTTATCATGTCTGGACACCTTTCTTCCCAACAGTTCCTCCAACTCCTCAGCCTTTATCTTATAAGGAATCTCCACCTTATGGGACACTATCTTTTCCGATGCGATTCTTGCAAGAGCCGCTATTTGCTTTTTCAGGCCTCTTACACCGGCCTCCAGGGTATAATCGCTGATGATTGTCCGGAGCACCTCATCTTCCAGTAAAACATGTTCTTTTGTTAATCCGTGCTCCTTCAGCACCATGGGCAGCAAATACTTCCTTCCTATATGGAACTTCTCCTCCATGGTATAGCTGGATACCTGAATGACCTCCATTCTGTCCAGCAAAGGCCCCGGTATGCCGTCCATATTATTGGCTGTGGCAATAAAGAATACATCGGACAAATCATAGGGGAGATCCAGATAATGATCCGTGAAGCTGTTATTCTGCTCCGGGTCAAGAACCTCCAGCAATGCACTGGCGGGGTCACCGCTGAAGCCGCCTGCTGCCAGCTTATCCACTTCATCAAGAATCATGACGGGATTATTGACTTTGGCCTTTCGGATACTTTGTATGATCCTTCCCGGCATAGCTCCTATATAGGTTCTGCGGTGGCCGCGAATCTCGGCTTCATCTCTGATTCCTCCAAGACTCAAGCGGATATATTCTCTGTCAAGTGCCTCGGCAATGCTTTTGCCCAGACTGGTCTTTCCCGTACCGGGAGGCCCCACTAACAGCAGAATCGAACCTTTTTTATCACTTTTTAGCTTCATCACCGCCAAATGCTGAATGATTCTGTCCTTGACCTTTTGAAGCCCATAATGCTGGTCTTCCAGTACGCGCCTTGCCTTTTCCAGATCAACGGCCTTTTGTTCCGCTTTTTTCCATGGAAGCTGTATCAAAAGCTCCAGATAATTGCGAATCACGTTATATTCGGAGCCGTTAGGTCCCTGGGCATTCAGCTTATCCAGTTCCTCAAATGCGGCAGCCTCGATATCCGGAGGCATTTTGGCTTCCTTTATTTTCGTTTCATAATCCTTGTCCCTTGCCTTTCCCCCTTCTCTGCCTTCATTCAACTCCTCCTGAATAGCTCTCAGCTGCTCTCTGAGTACGGATTCCCGGTATTGCTTGTTGGCCTTCTCCGTAAACTTTTCGGAAATTTCCAGCTGCAGCTCTATGGCTTCCTTCTGTTTCAATAAATGATCCATAAAAGTGAGACTGCGCTGTTTCAGGGACTCAATTTCCAATAATTCATATTTTTCTTCGTTCGACAGCGGCATGTACCGGCTTATATACACCATCAGCTTATTCAGATCCTGAAACTCATCCACAGCTCTGCTGTATTGCTCTCCTCCCTGAAACTTATCGCTGATATCATGCACTACTTTTTTCAGGTATATGAGCATGTCTTCTTTACTCTTTTCGTCCAGGTCCGATGATTCCGGATATACCTCATAATCCGCTGCATACCTGCCATTTTCCGTTTGTATATCCCTGATTCTGACACGTTCCAAAATACGAACCGTAAGCTGTACTCCTTTTTCTGTTCTTTCTGTTTTTTCCGTCAGAAAGGTTACTCCTGTTCTGTAAAAATCTTCCGCCTTCACATCTTCCTGCCCGAAATTCTGTTTTAGCGGCAATGCAATAGCAATCCTGTCAGGAGCATTTCCAAAATCAGCCTGTTCCTTTCCGGTTGTTTTTATAAATATCTTCGTCACCACTCCCGGCAGCAGCAGTGTATGGGAGACAGGAAGAACAATTCCTTTTTTATTATCAAATAGATGCAACATAAAACCACCCTTTCTTTTAAATGAATATTCGTTTATTTTAACTGTGAAATATAGGCGAGATTACTTTGTAATACCCGGATCACAAAATATCCCGCTGCCACTTTACCGGAAATTTTATTGAATCAATAGTGCCTCCTGTATGATGATAATCATCTCTCTCAGCAGATCTGCCTTTTCCGATTCGCTTTTATGATAATCAACCGCAATTGCTTTGACAGGATAAAACATAATCGCCATTAAATTATCATCACCATAGTCCTTTATCATCTGCCTCTTCTTCATCTCTTCCATCAGACTGTATATATGACAGATTCCTTTTTTTCCTGAACAGCTGCAGGATAAGGAGGGACAATTGGAAAACTGTTCTACAAAGCTGAAGATTTCTTTATGCTCCATTATGTAATTGTAGTAGCTTCTTATCAGCGCTTCAATGAGCTGCTGCCCACTCATTGTTATATCCACGTGACATAACAGATATTCAAAAATCTCTTCTGAGTATTCGTAATAAATATTTTGCAGCATATTTTCCTTGTTCTCAAAATAAATATACACTGTTGCCGGTGAAACCCCTGCCATCTTAGCAATTTTTGAAATGGAAGCACCATGAAAACCTTCTTCAAGGATAAGCTTAATTACTGCTTCTTTTATGCTTCTTTCTTTTTCATCATCTTTTTTTCTCACATCATCACCTCAACATATTTCTATAATAAACGATTATTCATTTATTGTCAATATGCATGAATAAAGACCTTCCGAAATAAGTAACAGTGAAAAAGAAAACGGAATGCATTTTTTCGATTTATATGCTTTCCGTTACTTAACTTTATATTACTATCTTATATTTACTTAATTATTAATTTTATATATTTAAATCCGTGCGTTTTGCTTCGAATCAAGACCCTTACACGTTACCTTTACAGTTTACTCGGCCCAGGCACCCTTACGGCACACAGGAGATTCTACTTAGTGCTGCTTCATTCCTGACCTGACACGGTTCATAGATTCCTGTTGCGTAAGACCCAGACGTCAACATCACTTATAAAGGGCAGCTATAAAAGCCTGAAACCCTAGGCAAAACATCACCCCTACTATAGCGGATTGTAGGTACAGGGCACCGCTGACTCCCCGGCTGCACGGAAGCTTTAAAACCAATTCAGGCACAAGTCGTGCGGAGTTTAGTATATCGTTTTTTCAACCTTTTGTCAACTGTAAATACTTTTTATAAATTCAAACTTTTGTAAATATTGTAACCATCTGAAAAACATTGTGGAATTTCATGTATCCTGCCAAAATTATGGCTGCTCCCTGTTCTCTTTTTTTTCTTCTTTGATACGGGTTCTTAAATGAATAAAAAAATCAGATAAAATACGGCTGCATTCCTCCTGTAAAATGCCTCTTTCCACCTTAACCTGATGATTGAATTCGGGCATTTCCAGGATGTTTAATATGGAACCGGCGCAGCCGGATTTTTCACTCATGCAGCCGATGACGGTATTCGTAATTCTGGACTGTACAATAGCTCCGGCACACATCTGACAGGGCTCAAGGGTTACATATAAGGTGCAGCCTTCCAGGCGCCAGTCTCCCATCCTCTTACTTGCCTTATTTATGGCTTTAATTTCTGCATGAGACAGTGTATTTTTATCCGTATTGCGTCTGTTATATCCTCTTGCTATTATTTTATTTTCATATACAATAACGCAGCCGATCGGCACTTCCCCAAGCCTGTATGCCTTCTTCGCCTGCTTGAGGGCTTCCTTCATAAATTTTTCATGTTTATTTTTCATATCACCATTGCTATTTTTCATAATCTATCCATTTGTCCGGTAATAAAAAGCTTTCCCTCCCTATAAGAAAGCTCTTTTACCGTAATGCTGTTTGTCCTCTGATTCTTTGCCTAATACTAACATATTTTTTTATTTTTTATAATAGCTTGTATTAAAA
>CAMJWQ010000034.1 GCA_946409475.1 uncultured Lachnospiraceae bacterium | reverse complement strand
CTCTTGATATTATATTGCTGCGCCAGAAAATTCAAATCCCGCCGTATGGTCATTTCCGAAGTCTGAAACCTGTCGGAAAGCTCCGCCACATTTACAGCTCCCTCTTTCTGCAATATATTCAAAATATTCAAGCATCTTGAAGATTTATCCAAATCATCCCCTCCTAACACTCATATTTTGTTACATTATAACATATTTCAAACATTTTTCAATCACTATCAAACAGTTTTTGTTATCAAACAGCTTTACCACCGGCACACATGAAAAAAAACTTCGAGCCACTTTCAGCCTGTCGACAAACCACTCTATTACAGCCCGGTCCCGGCAGAAAAATATAAGGCAAGCCTAAGAAAGCAATTGAAGAAAGACTACACTGCATACCAAAATTGCAGGTAAGCTTGATTTGCTGACGGAAGAGGATTTTAAATGGAATTGCCTCCCTGTAAAAAGATTATACCGAGTTATGGGGCCGGATTTCACCGGATCAACAGTATCCCCAGACTTAAATAAGTTCCTCATTCTATCTATGTTGCAATTAATACATTCTGATTTATTCGGTTCGAACGGAGCCTTTTCTTTTATTAACTCGTCTATCGCAATAGAAAACAATTCACTTCGCATTACAATTTTGCTTAAATCAGGAATGGCATCATCCAACTCCCATTTAGTGTATGCTATTACCGACAGCTTATCACGTAAGGAGAAGCAGATAGAAATACTACCGGTCCTGTGAACTTAACTAATAGGCAATTTTTTTACTTGATAAGTTAGCTACGGCGTTATTGTGTGCCAGTGAATGATTTGCTATGATTATCACATGAACTTATACTTTTTAATCAGGAGGCTATCAATGAAAATAAATCAGATTATACGGGAAAAGCGCAAGGAACAAGGCTTAACACAAGACCAAGTAGCCGAATATCTGGGTTTGTCTACTCCATCTGTAAGCAAGTGGGAAAATGGTAATACGTTCCCTGATATTACGATCTTGCCTGCACTGGCAAGACTTCTAAATACAGACCTAAATACTTTGCTATCCTTTAAGGAAGATTTATCGGAGATTGAAATTCAGCATATATCCAATGAAATATATGCTCTCATTAAAGAACAAGGATTTGACACTGCTTTCCAAACTGCTATGCAAAAAATCGCAGAATACCCAACTTGCGAAATGTTGATTTACACGCTTGCGTTTGACATGTATAACGCTTTGGACTTATTTGCGATACAGAATAAAGATACTTATCAAAAACGCCTTAATATACTCTTTGAGCGTATTGCCAAAAGCAACGATACTATGATTTGTAATCAAGCTATTTCTGTATTGATTGAAAATCATTTTAAGTGTGGTGAGTACAAACTTGCTGAAGAACTAATAAAACAACTGCCCGCTTATTCTCTTGACCAAAAGAGAATGTTTGCAAGACTTTATATGGAGCTTGAACAATATGAGGATTCTGCAAAACTTTATGAATCAAAACTTTCGCAAACTGTAGTAGATATACAAACCATTTTAATGGGTATGACACAGGTGGCAATCCGTGATAAAAGATTTGATGATGCACAGTACTATGCTGATAAGTATGAAAAACTAACCAAAGAATTTGAGATTATGGACTGCACATCACACGCTGCCCGGCTTGAAGTTGCTATAAGTAAACAGGATACGCAAATGTGTCTTTCCATCTATAAAGATGTACTAAATTCTATACAAAAAGAATGGGATATAAGCCGGTCCCCACTGTATAAGCACCTTACATTATCAGAAACTCAAATTGAAAATTACAATAATGATTTACTGCCCGCAATTATGCGGGAGATGGAAACAGAAAAAGGGCTTTCGTTTTTGTGGGACAACCCAGAATATAAAAGCCTATTAGCTGAATATAAAATGAGGCTGCAAAAGGCCGGGGAGGAACATTGAAAAAAAAATTACACATATCAGACAATTTAGCAATTTCGTTACAAGCTTTTAGGCAGTTATCTGGAATTTTACTAACATATATTAAATATGGTTTTCGCCTGCCGAACGCAGAACGTTATATTTCGGAATGTCAATATTCCTTACCTTTTGATGGTAGTTGGTATGTTGTCAACGGCGGGATTACAAAAGAAACCTCTCATTCATGGGGAATATGTTCTCAACGATATGCCTATGATTTTCATATCGTTGATGAACATGCAAAATCCTACACAGGTGACCGCACGGCATTAGAAAATTACTATTGCTATAAGCAAAATGTCTTATCTCCCGCCGATGGAATAGTTGTCACAGTCAACAATGGCTGCCCGGACAGTCCGATTGTTGAGGAGGGGCAAGCGGCCTGTGCTGCCGACGATATACGAGGTAATTTTATTATTATCCGGCATGGTAAGCATGAGTACAGCTTAATTGCTCATTTATTGGTAAATAGTATTTGCGTGAAGCCCGGTGATAAAGTTACACGAGGACAAATAATTGCCCATTGTGGTAACAGCGGAAATTCAAGCGAACCCCATATTCATTTTCAAATACAAGCAGGAAAAAGCTTTCTGCTTTCCGCCGGACTGCCAATAAAGTTTTATAACATTGAAATTGACGATAAACAATTTGGTGACAGCTTCATCACCAAAGAGCAGTTTGTAAGAAATGAATTTGCTGGACAAGCCCCATAACCACCTCGGCCAGGCATGTCGGATCTCCTAAAGCCTTAAATACATTTGCCATCTTGAGCCTCCTTTATTAAACTAATTAATTATTTAGTTAAATAGTATCATATTACTATTGTCAAATAGATTCCATCTTCTCACGCCAAAAAAGTTCCATATCAGCCTAAAGATAAGTTGATATGGAACTCATTATTTATATCTCTATGAAAACCCGGATCCTCTTACGGAGAATTCCTCATCTTATTTATTGTTCAGCACCGCCTGTGCTGCCGCCAGTCTTGCAATAGGCACCCGGTAGGGGGAACAGGATACATAATCAAGACCCGCCTTATGGCAGAACTCTACGGACGAGGGATCTCCTCCGTGCTCTCCGCAGATACCCAGCTTTAAGCTGCTGCGGACACCGCGTCCTTTCTCGGCCGCCATTTTAACCAATTGACCCACTCCGTTCTGATCCAGTCTGGCAAAGGGGTCCGATTCATAAATTTTTGCCTTATAGTAGGCATCCAGGAACTTTCCTGCGTCATCTCTGGAAAAGCCAAAGGTCATCTGGGTCAGGTCATTGGTTCCGAAGGAGAAGAATTCGGCTTCCTCTGCTATTTCATCGGCCAAAAGGGCTGCTCTTGGAATCTCTATCATGGTTCCGATCCGGTATTGCATATCGGAGCCCCTTTCTTTCTTTACCTTTTCCGCTGTTTCCACAACTACATCTTTTACAAATTTTAATTCCCTCTTTTCTCCTACTAAGGGTATCATAATTTCCGGTACGATAGCAAAGCCCTTCTCCTTTTCTACCTCAATGGCAGCTTCCATGACCGCACGTGTCTGCATTTTCGCTATCTCCGGATAGGTTACTGCCAGACGGCATCCCCTGTGTCCCATCATGGGATTGAACTCATGGAGAGAATTACAAACTTCTTTGACATGCTCTACGGATAAATTCATTTCTTCTGCCAGAGCCTTAATATCCTCTTCCTTTGTCGGTACGAATTCATGTAAGGGAGGATCCAGGTAGCGCACTGTCATAGGCTTTCCTTCCAACACCTCATACATGGCTTTAAAGTCTGCCTTCTGATATTCCAGCAGCTCATTAAGGGCTGCTTCCCTTCCTTCTGCTGTTTCCGATAAAATCATCTTTCGGATTTTAGGAATTCTGTCTTCTTCAAAGAACATATGCTCCGTACGGCAAAGTCCGATCCCTTCGGCTCCCAGCTTTACCGCATTTGCCGTATCTGCCGGCGTATCGGCATTGGTTCTGACCTTAAGGGTACGGATCTTATCCGCCCATCCCATGATCCTGCCGAAATTTCCGCCTATGGAAGCTTCCACGGTCTTGATATCTCCCAAATAAATCTTTCCTGTGGATCCATCCAGAGAGATGTACTCTCCCTCCTTGACAGTTTCTCCGGAAAGGATAAAGTATTTTTCCTCTTCATTGATTTTAATCTCACCGCAGCCCGATACGCAGGCTGTTCCCATTCCCCTGGCTACTACCGCCGCATGGGAGGTCATACCGCCTCTTACGGTCAAAATACCTTCCGCCGCATTCATTCCTTCGATGTCTTCGGGAGAGGTCTCCAGTCTTACTAAAATGACTCTTTCTCCCCTTTCATGCATATCCTTAGCCTTTTCCGCCGTAAAATATACCTTTCCGGCAGCAGCTCCCGGTGAAGCAGGAAGTGCTGTGCCAATCACTTTTCCTTCCTTTAAGGCTGTGGAAGCAAAGGTGGGATGGAGCAGCTGGTCTAAGGACCTGGCTTCAATCCTTTGTACCGCTTCCTCCGGTGTGATCTTTCCTTCGTCCACCAGATCACAGGCTATCCGTAAAGCGGCAGGTGCCGTCCTTTTTCCGTTTCTGGTCTGTAAAAAATACAGCTTTCCTTCCTGGATGGTAAATTCCATATCCTGCATGTCACGGTAGTGCTCTTCCAGCTTTGCCGCTATCTCCATGAACAGGGCAAAGCAGTCCGGCATGTCCTCCTTCAATTTCGTGATGGGCAGAGGCGTACGGATTCCTGCCACCACGTCTTCTCCCTGGGCATTGATTAAGTATTCTCCGTAAATACCGTTTTCTCCCGTGGAAGGGTTTCTCGTAAAGGCCACACCTGTTCCCGAGGTATTCCCCATATTTCCGAATACCATGGCCTGTACATTGACGGCTGTGCCCCAATCTCCCGGGATATCGTTCATGCGGCGGTATACGATGGCTCTGGGGTTATCCCAGGAGCGGAATACCGCTTTTATGGCTTCCATTAACTGTACTTTGGGATCCTGGGGAAACTCCGTGCCCATTTTTGCCTTATAAATGGTCTTATACTCCTTTATGATTTCCTTTAAATCCTCCGCGGTTAAATCCGTGTCGTATTTTACACCCTTTTCTTCCTTTACCCTGTCCAAAATCCCTTCGAAAAAGGTCTTGCTCATTTCCATGACCACATCGGAAAACATTTGAATGAATCTCCGGTAGGAATCATAAGCAAATCTGGGATTTCCTGTTTTTTCCGCAAACCCTTCCACGGCTTCGTCATTTAAACCTAAATTTAAGATGGTATCCATCATACCCGGCATGGAGGCCCTTGCTCCGGAACGGACGGATACCAGTAAAGGATCCTTCGTATCCCCGAATTTTTTCCCCTGTATGGTTTCCAGTTTTTCCAATGCTTCAAATATCTGTATTTCAATCTCCGAAGCAATTTTCTTACCGTTCTTATAGTAATCCGTGCAGGCCTCCGTCGTCACGGTAAAGCCCTGCGGAATCGGTAAGCCTAAGGAGGTCATTTCCGCCAGATTGGCACCTTTTCCTCCCAGCAGATTTTTCATCTGCGCGTTTCCTTCACTAAATAAATAAACCCATTTCATAATTTGCTTTGTATGAGGGCATGATAGCCGTCATACTGCTCCTTTCTTTGATACCTGTTCTACTAATCATTGATAACTCATCCTTCAAAAAAAGAATCTCCTCTTTGACAGTTATCCCCATAACCGATAACGTATCCCATTGCCGTACATTTTTATATATAACAGACAAAACGAGTGTATCTTACTATACATTTATTGTCAACAATTTAGTGGAAAAAATCGTTTTTTCTTGGTATTATTGACAAATATTTATCAATTTTTTAGACATACTGCTATTTTATTATGTTAATTCCTGCAAATTTCGTGTTTGATTTCCTATTTTATTTAATAAAAATAATGGATACGGATTATATACCCTGATTCTTTTAGTATAATTTCCATATTTTATAAGTTTAATCTTGCCAAAATAAAAAACACCCAAAACATTAATTATGTTTGTGAGTATTTTTATGTTTTTTATGTTTGATTTCAAAAGCCCAAAAGCTAAAATTCATGCCCCCCGTCTCTTTAACACGCAGATAAATTTACACCTTATGGCATGCCACAAAATGTCCTGTATCCACTTCCTTTAAATTCGGCTTTAATTCTCTGCACCTATCCTCACAGCAGGGACATCTTAAGGCAAATACACAGCCTTTATGGGCCGCCATAGGACTTGGCATATCCCCCTCCCATGCGGTAACGGGACGGCTCTGCTGCAAAACCGGATCCGGTATGGGCACGGCATCCAAAAGAATCCTGGAATAGGGATGTGCCGGTGTATCACAAATTTCGCAGCTGTCTCCTATTTCCATAATATTACCTAAATAAGCCACCATAATACGGTTGCTTACATACCGTACCATATTTAAATCATGGGCAATAAACAGATTTGTCAGATGTAATTCCTGCTGCAGTTTACGAATCAAATTAACTATCTGTGCCTGTATGGATACATCCAGCGCCGATATCGGTTCATCACAGACCAGAAATTCAGGATTCACCGCCAATGCTCTGGCAATACATATTCTCTGTCTCTGCCCTCCGGAAAATTCATGGGGAAACCGTGAGGCTATTTTAGGATTTAATCCAACCAGAGACAGTAAATCGGAAATTCTTTGACTCAATTCATTACCTGTATATAACTTATGAATTTTCATCCCCGTTCCGACAATGTCTTCAACTGTCATGCAGGGATTTAAGGATGAGTAAGGATCCTGAAATACCATTTGTGCTTTTTTCGTAAACTCTTTACGCCGCTTTTTATCCATGGACACAATGTCTTCATCATTATAAGCAATACTGCCTGCCGTTGGTTTATATACACCCTAGGATACGTCGTCAACTGCTTTCAGAACTTTTCCCGGACCCATATTAAAATACTTCTTAACATTACGAACTTTTAATAAAATTTCCCTTTCCTTCATTGTACACTCCTAACCAACTGTAATCTTTCCTCTGTTTCACTCTTACGGTTCTGCTTTTGGTGCTTCCGGATGCAAAAGCCAGCATGCACATTTATGACTGTCTGAAATTTCAAAAGTAACAGGATCTTCTTTTCTGCATATTCTCATGCAATATTTGCACCGGCTGGCAAAGCTGCAGCCCTTGGGAACATCTATTAATAACGGGGGTTTCCCCTTAATAATTGACAAATCCCTTGTTTTGTCCTGATTTTTTTGGGGAATGGAATTCATTAAGCCCCATGTATAGGGATGCCTCGGATCATGAAATAACTCATTGGCACCGGCTGTTTCAACAATTTTACCTGCATACATGACCGCTACCTTTTGTGCAATACTTGCTGCCACACCTAAGTCGTGGGTTATCATTAAAATTGCCATATTTGATTCCCTTTGAATGGCTCTTAGCAAATCAATAATTTGTGCCTGTATGGTAACATCCAAAGCTGTCGTAGGTTCATCCGCAATCAAAAGCTTAGGCTCTCCTGCTATTGCCATTCCTATCATAGCTCTTTGTCTCATTCCTCCGCTGAATTCCACAGGATACTGCCCCGCTCTTTTTTCCGCATTCGCTATCCGCACCTGGGATAATAAATCTTTCGCTTTATTAAAAGCCGCCTTTTTTCCCATGCCTTTATGCAAAGAAAGCACCTCACCTATCTGTTTTCCAATTATCATTGTGGGATCTAAGGACGTCATGGGATCCTGAAAAATCATGCTGACTATTTTCCCTCTTATTTTTTTCATTTCATATTCGGGCATATTCACGATGTCTTTTCCCTGCAGGATAATATGTCCTTCATCTATACCGGCAGGTGGAGACGGATGTAGCTTTAACACAGACTGGGCCGTCACACTTTTGCCGCAGCCGCTTTCTCCTACAAGCGCCATAGCCTCTCCCTCTTCTATTTCAAAATCAACACCCCGGACAGCCTCAACCAAGCCCAGATCCGTTTGAAAGGATACTTTTAAATTTTCAATTTTCAAAATAATGTCTTTCATTTTGTACACCTTCCCTTTCCGGTTTCTTATCGTCTCATTTTGGGATCAATTATGTTTCTTAATGAATCACTGAAAACATTAAATGCCAGCATCAATATGCACATAAACAGGGCCGGAATCACAATAACATGGGGATATAGGCGAAATGCCGCCGAGCCTCCGGTAACTAAGGTACCCAGGCTGGCCAGCGGTATTTGGACGCCCAATCCAATGTAGCTTAAAAATGCTTCCGTAAAAATAGCCCTTGGAATCGTCAATGCCAGATGAACCATAATTACTCCCATAGCATTGGGAAATAAATCTTTTATGATAATTCTTAAAGCACCGCTGCCCAGTAAACGGGAAGCCACTACATAGTCCAGCTCCTTTAAATGCAGTACCTGCCCTCTTACTACCCTTGCCATTCCCGTCCATCCCACCGTGGCATAAGCAAGAATAATCGTTACCATTCCCGGTTTTAATATAACCATCAGGAGCATTACAATAATTAAATGGGGAATGGAAATTACCACATCAACGATACGCATCATGACCTCATCTGTTTTCCCGCCCAGGTATCCGGATATTCCCCCATAAATAACACCTATTATCAGATTAATGGCAACGGCAGAAAAAGCGATAATCAACGAAATGCGGGTACCATACCAGACCCTGACAAATAAATCCCTTCCAAAGCTGTCCGTTCCGAATATATGACCGTCTTTAAACATGCCCTGATTAACGGCATTTAAGTTCTGTTCCGAAATGGTATAGGGACTGACTATGGGGATTATGATACAGCCAAGTATCATAAAAATAATAATAGCCAGGCTTCCAATGGCCATTTTATTTCTTTTAAACCGGATCCAAACATTCTGCCAATAGGTAATGCTTTTTTCTTCCACATCCTGACTGTCCGGTTCATAGCTCTCCTTTACAAACAGTTCTTTTGAAAATTCCATTGCAACCTCCCGTTATGCATTTTTTTTACCCAGCTTTATACCCGGATCAATAAATATGTAAGCGATGTCTACCAATAAATTGGCAGCGATTAAAAACGAACCGTATAATATGGTGGTTCCTGCTATCATTGTATAATCCTGAGCCTGTATACTGTTAATAAAATGTTTGCCGAGCCCCGGAATATTAAAAATATTTTCCACAACAAAGGCTCCGGTCAAAATGGATGCCGCCATGGGACCCAATACGGTAATAACAGGCATAATTCCGTTACGCAGCATATGGTTTTTAATAATCTGAAATTTTGACAGTCCGCAGGCTTTCGCTGTTTTTATATAGTCCTGACCGATTACGTCCAAAAAGCTTGCTTTCGTCATACGGGATATCACTGCCAGTTCCCCAAAGCCCAGTACAAAAACCGGTATGATCTTTTGCGCGGCATTTTCCCATCCTTCCACGGCAAACAGCTGATAGCCAAAGTGAACTGCCGACCAGTTCGATAATTTAATAGCCAGGTAATATTGCAGCAGGGAGCCTAAGATAAAGCTGGGGACAGAGATGCCGATTGCCGCAATGAACATGGCTATGGCATCCTTTTTATCACCGTTATGCAGGGCGGAAAAAATACCGGATATTATACCGGCCAGTCCTGCAAATAAAAGGGAATATAATCCAAGCTCAAAGGAATAAGGAAAGGCCGACATTAAAATTTTCATAACGGGCTGTCCCGAATAGACTAAGGATTCTCCGAAATCCCCG
The DNA here is from genome assembly GCA_946409475.1 of uncultured Lachnospiraceae bacterium. GTDB lineage: Bacteria > Bacillota > Clostridia > Lachnospirales > Lachnospiraceae > CAMJWQ01. The sequence continues at coordinate 5,930 of CAMJWQ010000034.1, read as the reverse complement.
CGCAGGGCATTTCCTAAATAAGTAAGGTATTGTATTACTAAGGGTTTGTCCAATCCATATTTGGCATATAAAGCTTCTTTTGTTGCTTCTGAAATTGCCTTTTCTCCTAAAAACGGGTCCCCCGGCAGCATATGCATCAAAAAGAATGTAATGGTGACCAATACCCATAAGGTGATCAGAGAGATGATCAATTTTTTCATGATATATCGAAAAGTCTCCATAAGAGCCTCCTAATTTATCTGCTTTTTAAATAAGGAGTACCGGCTTGAAACCGGCACTCCCATTTGAGTTCATCATTTCAAATTATTCAATGTATGCGTTATAAAAGTCTAAATCGTTAAATGAATTTCTTACCAGGCCTTTAACCCGGGGCTGTAATATGTATGTGCAGTAGTAATAATACAAGGGGGCTACGGCACAATCATTCATTAATACCAGCTCCGCATCCTTCAGCATTTGCAAACGTTTGTCCGGGTCTGTTTCAACAGAGGCCTGCTCCAGTAAATTATCAAATTCCCCATTGGAATAAAGCATACTGTTGTTTCCGTTATCGGTCTGGAAAATAGGAAGAATACTGATAGGATCATTAAAGCTGCACTCCCATCCCGATATGGTAATCATATACCGGCCCGCATACTGTGTCTCCAGCTTTGTTTTATAAGGCTGTGAAATAACCTCCATATCAACGCCTAAATTTTGTTTCCAATATTCCTGGTAAACAGTTGCCTGGGTTTTAATGGATTCTCTGTCATCAATCAGGAAGGTAACCTGTGGTAATTCCGTTAAGCCCAGTTCCTGTAAGCCCTTCTCCAAATAAGCCTTAGCACCCGCAACAGAGGTATCGTCCGTAAACTCAGCCTGTACCATTTCCTGGAAGGTCTTTCCCTCCAAACCGTCAACCACAGAGCTCACAAAGGTTGTGGCCGGTACGGATCCGTTTTTCAGTACATTATCACAAAATGCCTGTCTGTCAATGGCATAGGAAAAAGCTTTTCTAATATTAACATTTTTAAAGATCTCATTTTGAACGTTAAACGCCATAAAGGTAGTTGAGCCGCCGCAAAATGTCAATAGATCCTGGTTATCACTTTGGGCAAGATTAATCAAATCTGCCGTTCCCAATTCCACCATATCCAGCTCACCGTTGCTAAACATATTATAAGCCGTATTAGGATCTGCCACAATCAGCAGATTGATCTGCGCAATTTTTGCCTGCTCCGGATTGTAATACTCCTCATTTTTTACAAGAACAACCTTGCTTTCGTGTACCCAGTCGTCTATTTTCCATGGTCCGCAATATAACAGCCTGTCCGCATCCGTACCGTAAAGATTCGTACCGCCGCTTTCCTGTTTTTCATAAAATTCCTGATTAACGGGATAATAGGTCGGATCTGCTAAGGTAGAAAGAAAATAAGGAGTAGGGTTCGCTAATTCCACCTTTAATGTTTTTTCGTCTACCGCTTCAACCTTTACATCTGCCTCCGTTCCTTCTCCCTGGTTGTATTCTTTTGCTCCTGTTATAACGTACAGACTTTCCGCTTCCGTTGAGGCATTTTCAGGCTTTAGAACCAACTTCCAGGCAAAAACAAAATCAGCCGCCGTAACAGGGGTTCCGTCAGACCAATTGGCATCCCTTAAATGAAAGGTATATTCCTTTCCGTCCTCCGATACATCCCATGAAGCTGCCAGGCCCTCCACTATTTCATTTTCTTCATTCAGCCGTATCAGACCTTCTTCACAGGCACGCAATACATCCTGTGACGGTACGTCATATACCAATGTTGAATTAAGCTGCGCAGGTTCCGCAGTAAAATAAAAGTTGGCCGAGCTGCTGCCGGCATTCTCTGCCGTGTTTCCGTTTCCGGTATCTGCAGTATCCGATGTCCCGGAGGTGTCTGCTGTCCCATTACCCTCAGTTGTGACCTTTGTACAGCCGGCCAGCAGGAATGCTACTAACAGCAGTGAAATAATCTGTTTCATTGTTTGCTTCATTTTTTTCATAAAATTTCTCCTCTCTTTTTTTTAAATAAACCTTAATTTTAAAGGTTATTACCCAATATGAATGCCAATCTAATCATTTATGGCTCTGTTTCCTTACCTCTTATTCAAATACTATTTCTATCTCTCTCTCTGTCTCTTCCAGATGCCTCCTTATAGCCTCCATGGTTTTGAGATCATAGACAGTCTCTCCCTGTATGACAATGTAAACCGATCTTGTATTCCCAATGTCGCTTAAGGGATTTTCATGTAACACAAGGATATCCGCATCCATTCCAGTTTTCAGCTTACCCTTTTTATCTTCGATTCCCATGTGTAAGGCCGGATTTACCGTTGCCATCCTTAAAGCCTCATAGCTTGTACAGCCATATAGCTTTACCATTCTTTCCAGCTCGTCATGTATGGAGAATCCCGCCAGGATTCCGGGATACATACAATCCGTTCCCACCATGACCCTGTCGGAATATGAGAGAAACTCTTTTCCCCTTTCTATAATAATACCGATATCCGGCTTGATTCCTTTTTCCTTATACCCCTCAATAATGCTTTCATTTTTCTTTTCCCATCTCCTTCTTATTACGGAAGACAAATACCTATAGTTCTTAATGTCTTTTAATTGTTTACCATCCCATACGTAGTCAGGTAATGTCTCACATACAACCTGCGTGGGGCAGAACCACATTCCTGCTTCTGCCAGATAACGGATGTCTGCTTTATGGGAAGGCAGGCTGGAACTGTGTTCAACCGCATAATAGCCAAGATCGGCAAGAACTTTGGCGTCTATTTCATAGCTCATATGACCGCATACCTTGATTCCCCTCCGTCCCGCATATTTCATTAAATGAATATACGCTTCCCCGGGAATGGAGGAATAGGTCTTAACCCAGAGAAAACCGCCGGCAGCAGTCTCTTCCACTGCCAGCTCCGCCTCCTCCTTCGATGTAACAAGTTTATTTCTCTCCCAGGTTTGTTTTCCGTCATAAAGGGGCCCGGCCGAATAAAGATAGGGTCCTGTCCGCTTTCTCTGCTTTATTTCCCTTGACAGCCTTAAATGTCTCTTACATCCTTCCATATTCCTCACGGTGGTAACACCGTTCAGGATGAACATTTCACCCATATCTTCGGAATCAAAATGAACATGGGCATCCATAAGCCCCGGCATGATATATTTTCCGGTACAGTCAATGACTGTCATATCCTCCGATACCGGTATATCCTTATCAATTTCCGTTATTTTTCCCTGCTCCATAACAAGATCCCACCGGTACCTGATCCACCCGTCCGTCATTGTCAGGAGATTCCCGTTAGCTAATAATACTTTCATAAAGACCCTTTCCTTCATTTAACTTTTATCAAATATCAAATTCCAAATTAATGAATTCTTTTAATAAACGTATTGCCTCTTTGATATCCTTTTCACAAACAATGGCATTAGGTCCATGGGTGTAACGTGTTACAACGGAGATACCGGCTACCTTGACACCATTTCCCGCCATATTAATAGAGCTTGCATCCGTACCGCCTACATAGATTACCTCCTTTTGAAAATCAATCTTTTTTTCTTTACAGCAGGTAATCATTTTCTCAATTAAATATTCATCACAAATGACGGAGGTATCGGAGATTTTAATAGCCACTCCCTTACCAAGAGTATTGCTGCCTTCCAAATCACCGGGCCTGTCATGAGCAGGGGTCACATCAACAGCCACCCCGATATCCGGCCGTATTCTGTTAGCCGTCACCTCAGAACCCCTGCACCCAACCTCTTCCTGCACGGAAAACACATAATATATATCATTATATGGATCTTTTTCCTGCAGCAGGGTTTCCATCATCATGTAACAGCCCACCCTGTCATCTATGGCCTTTGCCATTATGTAGTCTTCCGGCAGCTTTGCATATTCTCCTGCATAGACCGCCACATCCCCGATATCAATGTATTTCTCAACCTCTTTTTTCGAAGACAGTCCGATATCCACATATAATTCCGTGAATTTCGTTTCCAGCTTTTCGGGACGAATACGGGATTCCACGACTCCGTATATGCCGTTCCGAAACCGTACTCTGCTCTGGTAGGTTGTAAACATCCAGGAACAGCCAAGAGATTTTACCATAATCATTCCGTTATCCTCAATCTTTATTACCTGAAGTCCGATTTCATCCATATGCCCGGATAGCATTATTTTTTTCTTTTTGTCTCCATTGCCTTTTTTGATTGCGATTAGATTGCCTATGGCATCCTCAATAACTTCATCCACCTTCTCTGAAATTATGTTTTTGATATAATTTTTAACCTCTCTCTCATAACCGCTTACACCATGCAATTGCGTAAGTTCTTTCAATAACATTTTTCTTCCTCCTTTTTGTCTGCTGGCATTTTAATTTATCAATTTTATACTTGTATAATATATTAGCATTATATTATCACATATACAGGATTAGCATTGGATATTTAGGCTGTTTTCCTGTTCCATACCTCTTCCCTTCCTCATATCTTTTGTATAGACAGAGTCTAAAATTTAATCTTGACTATCTTTTCATTACCCTCTAAACTATAAACAAGACAATAGGAGACAAAAATATGGCACAATATAATAAAAGTATTGAAACGAAAAGTAATATTTTAAAAGTAGCCCGTACCCTCTTTTATGAAAAGGGCTTTACGGAAACCACAACCCGGCAGATAGCAGAACAGTCAAATTCAAATCTGGGATTAATCAAATATCATTTCGGAAGCAAGAACGAAATCGCCATATCCATTTATTCGGACATAAGAACTAAATTTGATGAAAAAATCGAAAGCTATGGATATGATACAAATCCATTAAAATATTATTTATTTTCCTGTGCTCTGGAAATGTATCTGTGCCTTGAAAATGTTGCTTTCGGAAGATTCTACCGTGAAATAGTAAAGGAGCCTTCCATCGTATCCCATATTCATGAGATTATCATCACCGGAATGAAGCATATTATTGACACCAAATTCGAGCCTTCGTACTATACCTTTTCCTGCATCAGTATGTCGGCCATGAAGCCGGCTCTTACCGAATACGCCTTGAGCAGCAAAACAAATCCCTTTTCAACCGATTCCTATATTCAGTTTTATCTGGAAAGTATTCTTCACTTTTTTAAGGAAGATCCTTCTCTTTGTTACGAAGTAATGGAGGAAATGAAGCATTATCATATAAATGTAGTAAATAATTTTACCCCCATACTGGAAAAGATTATTGATAAATAAACAGGGCTGTCACATTAAATGCAACAACCCTGTTGATCTTTAATTTGCCCGAATGCCTCTATTAACTTTTTGTTCTGATACCTGGTCCCTATGGTAATTCTGCTGAGTTTAAAATTCCCCCGTACTATAATCCCCCTTTTCTCCAGCTCATCCGAAATATATGCCGCATCCATATGCGTATCCACATATAAAAAATTAGTTTGGGAATCATATATGTAAAAGCCCATTTTTTTGAGCTCATCGGTCAGATATCTTTTCCCCTCCCTGTTCACTTCTAAGGTCTGCCGTATATGCTCCTCATCATCGAGAGCCGCCTTCGCAGCTTCTATGGCAATAAAGTTTGTATTAAACGCCGGCAGCTTTCTGAACAATACATCTATGATTTCCTTTTGCGCAATTCCATAGCCGATTCTCAGGCCGGCCAGCCCAAATATTTTGGAAAAGGTTCTCAGGATTATCAGATTATCCTTTTCCTTTACCAAGGGCAGCATGGTCTTTATAGCAGGATGCTCGGAATATTCGATATAGGCTTCATCAATAACCACGATAATCCTGTCCGGTATCTTTTGTATAAAGGCTTCTAATTTCTCATAGGGCAGTGCCGTGCCGGTAGGATTATTGGGATTACAAATTAAAATCATTTTCGTTTTAGAGGTAACCGCCTTTTCCATTCCGTCCAAATCATATTCCAGCT
>CAMJWQ010000033.1 GCA_946409475.1 uncultured Lachnospiraceae bacterium | reverse complement strand
GGTGCGGTACTGTTTCGGAAAATTATTGAGGAAGAAAGGAAAAAGGGGACTACGGTATTTTTAACCACCCATAGCATGGCGGATGCCGATTTATTGTGTGACCGGGTGGCCTTTATTGCGGATGGTGAAATCAAGGCATTGGATACGCCGAAGAAGCTGAAAGAGAGAAACAGCAATCGTCAGGCGGAAATCGATTATGTGTATCAGGGAAAGCGTACCACCATAACACTCGAGATGGACGAACTGGGTGCGGGTATTCCGTTTCCTCATGACGAGATTCTCAGTATTCATTCAAAAGAACCAACCTTGGAGGATATGTTTATCCATTATACAGGGAGGGGGTTATCTTAATGTGGCGCGGTTTTCCCTCCATACTAAAAAAAGATTTCAAACTGATGCTGTCCGGCAGGTTTCTTTTGCTTGCCCTTGGTTCTCTTATTCTGTACTCCTGCTATATCAATTTTGTTTATGTTAAATTAGACCAGGATATTTATCCCGTTTACCTTTACGACCCAGGGAACACACAGGCAGGAGCATCTGCCGAAGTTACGCAGGTTGATACGATAGAAGATTTACAGGAGAAATGCTCCGATAGTTATTCCGTTGGTATCGATGCTTCGGGCAGCGAACCGGAAATTATCATGGTCACATCGGGAATAACCGGTACCGATCATTATCGTGCCGCCTACGCGCTTTCCCTGCTGTCGCCGGAGAGCAGCCACGCGGCAGAGCTTATAGGACAAAATAATAAAGAAATGAAAAACCGGCGGGAAATCACCTGTGAATTTTTATTTTTTGAATTGACGGCGGTCGGCTTTTTAGGTCTGGCATCTATGCTGTTCAAGGAAAAGCAGATGGGAGTCATTCGTGTGCATGGCATACTCCCTGTGAATAAAGCTGTCTTTATTATAGCAAAGCTCTGTCTGTTTCTGCTGTCCGATCTCGTTTTTACCTGCCTGCTTACCGTGATAAATCTCGGTTTGGCGGCAGGACTGCTTGTATTGCCTGCGGTTTTCATTCAAGCAGGAATACTTTCCTTAATTATGGCTCTGGCAGGCTTCTTCTGTGCCGTACGGCTGCCTGACTTTAAACAGTTTTCTTTATTATATCTTGTGCTTGCCATCTTTATTTCAACGCCTGTTTTTTTGGCAGGGCAGACGAGTATTGCCTGGAGCTGGATTAATTATCATCCCATGTATCACCTGTTTATGGGAATAAAAAACGCGTATTTTGGAACCCCGTCTGCCGGCGGCAGTTATTATTCAGTCTGTGCGCCGGTAATCGTCTTGCTGTTCCTGCTTGCACACCGGGCGCTTATTCGTGAGACAGCAAAGGAGGGATAACATGAAGGGCATGAAATATCAACTTAAAAACATACGCAGGGATAAAATGTGTATCCTTTCCTTTTTGCTGCCTGTAATCGTGGGCTTGGCGGTTAACATGCTTTCGGGAGTAAGTTTTTCTTCTTTCAGTGAAGCATCCTTCGGCATCGTAAAAAATGATCTTTCCGGTGAGACTGTTGAATGGCTGCAAAGCAATGGGAGCGTATCGGAATGTGGACGAATTAAAAGCCGCCGTGCTTGATCCCGCCTCTCAAATGATGGGGGTCCTGCATGATGAAAACGGGATAAAAACATTTTTGTCCGGTGATGAGCTGCAAATGAACACGATTATCGGGAACACACTTCCCAAGCTCTATGCTGAACGTGAGGCAGCGGCCGCTTCGAAAATAACGGTTATCCCCGCCGCCAACAGCGGCGACGGGATGAAATCCCTGCTGATTGTCATAACGGTGGCCACTGCTATGTTTATGGGCTGCACCTTTAACGCCATGAGTATGATTGGAGAAAAGGAAGATGGCATAGCTTTCATCAATGAAGTGCTGCCGATGACAAGAACGGACTTTATTGTACAAAAGGTTTTCTTAGGGTTCAGCGGGGGCGTTTCAGCTGCCGTTTTAACAGCCTTCACCTGCATGAGAGTTGAGGCGGGACATACTTTTCCGTTGCTGCTGGTTATCATACTGTCTGCTTTTATTGCGGCATTGGCGGGATTATTTATCGGGCATTTCGCAAAGGGTCTGATGGGAGGCATCACTTGCATTAAAATCGTAATGCTTTTATTCCTGGCTCCCCCAATCCTATTCTGCCTGTTAGTTCCGGCAGGCAGCACCCTGCGCCTATTATCGTATTTGCTGCCCTCCAGCGCGACTTTTTATGGGCTGACGGATATACTGAACGGACAGGTACGGAATACCGGAATAAGCATTGCCGCATTGTCGGCACATTGTATGGTATGGCTTTTACTGTTCTTTATGGTGGAAAACCGCAGGCGTAAAAAAGCCGGGGCATACGGTTCGTGATGTGATTTAACGCGGCTTCATATTGCTTTGCTGATTTGCAGATTATTTTATGTATAACCCAATAATAAATTCATATATATAAAAAAGAAAAGTTTTAAGGATTTGTATGACAAGGGAAAACCGTATAAAAATTATAAGCAACGAATATGCCAATGCCATTGTGGAATATCATAGAAGGGACAGCTTTATGGCACAATTTTCCGATGATCTTCTAAATATCATTGATGAAAAGTATGGTGTCGTTTATTTTCCCGCAATAGAGACGACGATTTCTATTGCGTGGGAAAACGGTTATGCCATGATACCCAAACTATATGGCCTGTTAAATAAAACAAGCCTGGAGGCTTTAGGAGTGGACAGAGTGCAAAGCATACCTTATCTTGGCTTGCAGGGAGCAGGTGTGCTGCTGGGATTTGTAGATACGGGCATTGATTATACGAGCCCTCTTTTTCAAAATGCCGACAGGACAACGAGAATACTATCTATTTGGGATCAGTCCATTGAAAATCTGGAGGCAGGTGCTGATATTTTCTATTACGGAACCGAGTATACCAGTATACAGATTAATGAAGCACTGGCAAGTGAGAATCCTTACGCCCTTGTACCCAGTGCGGATGAAATCGGACACGGCACCATGCTGGCAGGAGTCGCAGGCGGTGCCGAGGATACGGAAAATGATTTTCGGGGGATAGTTCCTTTTTCTGAATTTGTAGTGGTAAAATTAAAACAGGCAAAGAAAAATGTAAGGGATTATTTTTATATACCCGATGAGGCCATATGCTTTCAGGAAGATGATATTATGTTTGGCATTCAATATTTGATAAATGCAGCTCAAAGTCTTCAGAGGCCTATTGCTATCTGTATAGGACTTGGTACCAGTCAGGGAGCTCATGACGGGAATGATTATTTGTCCCAGTTTATAGCAAAGACAGGTAGCTTCACCGGCAGAGGTGTGATTATTGCGGCAGGGAATGAAGGCAACAGTAAAAAACACTACTTCGGCAGTATAAATGCGGCAGCCGGGTATCAGGATGTGGAACTTATGGTAGGCAAGAATGAGTTAGGCTTTGCCATGGAGCTTTGGGGGTATGCGCCGGCTACCTACTCTATTGATATGTTATCTCCGGGGGGGCAATATGTGCCGCAGATACTGCCAAGATTAGGGGAAAGCAGATCCATTCGTTTTTTATTGGAAAATACCGTAGCGCAAGTAGATTATCTGTTAATAGAAGCCCAAAGCGGTGCTCCCTTTATTCTCATCCGGTTCATCACTCCGGCACCGGGCGTTTGGAAATTCAGAGTCTATGCGGGCGGCAGTGAAAACTTAAGCTTTCATATATGGCTGCCTATAAATGAATTTCTTTCTGACAGAACCTTTTTCTTAAATCCAAGTCCGGATACTACCGTTACTTCGCCGGGTAATGCCGCCCAGGCAGTTACCATAACGGCCTATGATCCGGCAATGGGCAGTATTTATCTAAATGCCGGAAGAGGTTTTTCGAGGAATAACATCATTAAGCCGGATGTGGCGGCTCCGGGAGTGAACGTGACGGCACCTGTTCCCGGCAATCAATTTACAAGAGCAACCGGTACCAGCGTAGCAGCGGCATTGGCGACGGGAGTCGCCGCCATGCTTTTTGAGTGGGGAATAGTAAGAGGAAATTTCTCGGCAATAAGCAGTATACAGCTGCAGAGATTTTTTATAAGAGGAGCAGAAAAGGACCCTGATATGCTGTACCCAAATCAACTCTGGGGATATGGAATCCTGAATATCTATCAGATATTTATAAGTTTAACAATCGGTCTGCAGTAATAAGAAATACTGGGGGGATAGTTATCACTATTGAGGACAGAATGAAAATTGTCAGTAACCAATACGCAAATGCAATTGTGGAATACAATCGAAATGACATTGCAATGGAAACATTTGCAGATGCACCTCTTAATATTGTAAATGAAAAATATGGGGTTCGTTATTTCCCGATTTCCGATATCTCTATAAAGATAATGGGAGAATCCGGATATGCCGTAATACCTAAATTGTTCGGACTTTTACAAACCGCAAATCTGGATGCCGTTGGGGTCAGATTAGTTCAGGATACTCCTTTTTTGGCGTTACGGGGAGAAGGGGTATTATTGGGTTTTGTCGACACCGGAATTGATTACCTGAATCCTTTGTTTTCCTATGATGATAATACGACAAGAATTGTATCCATTTGGGATCAAACCATAGAGAGCTTAGAAGCTCCGGCAAATATATTTTATTATGGCAGGGAGTATAAAAGAGAACAGATAAATGAAGCCCTGGCAAGTCAGGAGCCCTATGGGATAGTACCCAGCATTGACGAAGTCGGGCATGGAACCATGCTGGCGGGTATTGCGGGAGGAGCAAAAGATGAAGTAAACAATTTTCAGGGAGTGGTGCCTTTTTCTGAAATTGCTGTCGTTAAACTAAAGCAGGCAAAACAAAACCTTCGTGATTATTTCTTCATACCTGATGATGTCTATTGTTATCAGGAGGATGATATTATGTTCGGTATCCAATATCTGGTTGGCGTTGCGTTGGAGCTGAACAGACCCATAGCTATTTGTGTGGGCCTTGGAACGAATCAGGGGCCTCATGACGGTACTATGATATTGTCCCAGTTTATCGCCTGGACGGGCAGCTTTGCAGGACGGGGTATTATTTTGGCGGCAGGAAATGAAGGAAACAGCAGGAGCCATTTTTTTGGTACGGCGGACAGAAGCTTAGGCTATCAGGAAGTGGAATTAATGGTAGGAGAAAATGAAAAAGGGCTTTCCATAGAATTATGGGGGTATGCCCCCTCTACGTATTCTATTGATATTTTGTCCCCGGGAGGGCAGTACATATCACAAATATTACCCAGATTAGGAGAGAGAAGAACCATTCAGTTCCTATTGGAAAATACGGTGGCTTATATTGATTATTTATTAATAGAAGCACAGTCGGGAAATCCTTTTATTTTAATTCGTTTTACCACGCCAACAAGCGGCTTATGGAAATTCCGTGTTTATGTGCGGGGAAGTGAGAATTTAAGCTTTCATATATGGCTTCCCTTAAGTAATTTTATATCAGGGGGTACGTATTTTACCAATCCCAGTCCTAATACGACCATAACACCGCCTGGCAATACATTGAATTCCATAACCGTTACTGCTTATAATAGTGTGACTAACAGTATTTATAGCAGTGCCAGCAGAGGCTATACCTTTAGTAACGTGGTAAAGCCGGATGTAGCGGCCCCCGGGGTAAATGTACTGGTACCCTTGCCGGGAAATCTCTATGGAACAGCCTCCGGTACCAGTATTGCTGCGGCTTATACAACGGGAATAGCTGCGATGCTGTTGGAATGGGGAATTGTCAGAGGAAATTATAATACCATAAGTAACCTGCAGCTTGAGGGATTTATCATAAGAGGAGTGGTGCGGGATTCCAGAAATACTTATCCAAACCCGGTCTGGGGCTACGGCAGGGTGAATATCTATAATACCTTTATTAGTCTGACTGCGGAAATGGAATGAACATGCTCAAAAAGATTTTATTTCAAAAATTCCTTCATTGCATGGATAAATCTGGGGATATAGGCACTCCCGTAAAAGGTCATGGGCTCCGTATCAGGAAACTGCATTAGCATACGGAAAATATAAACACCTATCAGAAGTAAAAAAATGACTCCCCAAATCCATTTTTTAATTGTAATTTTCTTTTTGTAAGAAAGCAATAGCATAATAGCTAAGATGGGAGGCAGCAAAAATAAAGGGTGATAATAAAAAGCACCCTTTACATCGCCCTCTAATAAAGACATATAAGCTCTTGTCATGCCGCATCCGGGACAAGGGATACCGGTAAATGCCTTAAAATAGCAGGTCGTATGTACACCGGTAATGGATAGAACCAAGTAAAACAGGAAGATACCTGATATAGGAATCCATTTAAAATGTTTTTTCATTGATTTCATTGATATTAGACTGTATAATCATGGCTGCGACAATACTTAATCCGAAAATACATAATATTAAATTCAATACACTATTGTCCGTGATGCGGGTCATTCCGGATTTTTCCTGAGCCTCTGCTGTCTGACGGCTGGTTCTATACATCCAATAGATGATATAAGGAAAACAAACGATACATAAAATCAGGTCTAAGGCAGGGTTGTTATCATTTACCAAATAAGCTCCTAATTCGTCGGTTGTTTGATAAATCCAGTAAAAAGTATAAATACCGCAGGTGATGATGGAAAAAATAAGTATCAGTATTGGTTCACGTCTTGTAAATTTCATAAAAATCCCCCTTTACTGAGATAAAAATATTATATCGGCTATTACTATTATATGCAATTACTTTTCCTGACTATACTTAAATTTTTTCCCGGTTTATAAATAATTCTGTCAAAAATACAAACATTTTGCTATAATGTAACTTATGGGAAGGAAATCAAGCACGACCAGATAATTAGCGAAAAAGTGAAAGGAGGCTTGCTATGAAAAAGAGTGAAGCTGTGATATTGCTTATACTTATGCTCTTACTAAACGGATGCAGTAATAAGGAACAGGTACAGGATAATCTTTCACTGGGAATAACAAGCCTTGAAAATTCCTCCTATGATGAAGCATTGGCTTATTTTGAAGAAGCTGTTGAAAATAAAACAGATTTGAAGGATGCTTATCGGGGAATGGGTATCTCTTATTTGGGTCTAAACAATTATTCCATGGCAATAGAGGCATTTGAAAATGCGCTTAAAGAATCGAACGGCAGAATAGATAAAGAGGTAGTCGATATTACCTATTATTTGGCCTCCGCCTATCTGAAAAATGACAATCCATCCAAGGCAATTTCCATTTACAGTAATTTGTTAGCATATAAAAAAGACGACTTTACCTCTTATCTAAGAGGAATTGCTTATCTCATTACAGGTAAATTAGAGCCTGCTAAAAAAAATTTTTCTTTTGCGGCGGAAAATAATAAAAAGGATTTCGACCTATTTATTGAAATTTATCAGAATATGAGTGAATACGGATATAAAGAGGAAGGAATGCTATATTTAGATCAGGCTCTTGAAAATGCAAAAGAAATGAATACGGAAACGGCCGACTATTGGTATCAGGCAGGAAGACTAAAATATTATCATGAAAGCTATGAAGAAGCCGGAGCCTTACTGGAAAAGGCCAATGAAGCCGGAGTCTTAGAGGCGTCTCTTTATCTGGGCATGACGTATGAAGCAATGGGTGATTATAATTACGCTACCACACTGTATAATTCCTACCTGGAAAATGATGAAACAAAAGCGCAGGTATATAACCAATTGGGAATCTGTCAAATGAAATTAAATAATTATGAAAAGGCTTTGGAAGCCTTTGAAGCAGGGATTGCTTTGGATGATAAAGTTTATATAAAAAGACTTAAATTCAATGAAATTGCGGCCTATGAATATCTTGGCAATTTCGAAAAGGCAAGATTATTAATGGAGGAATATTTGACACTTTACCCGGGTGATGATGAGGCTTCCAGGGAATATGAATTTTTAAAAACGAGGTAATTATGGATGGCACAAGGATTTGTGATGGAAGAAGAAAAGGAAAAAGTCATACTTATTGGCGTGAGCGTTAATGAGCAGGATGATACGAAAGAATCCTTAGAAGAACTGAAGGAACTGGTGAGAACAGTTGATGCGGAGGTTGTGGGCATAGTGATACAAAACCGCGGGCAGATACATCCCGGTACTTATATTGGAAAGGGAAAATTAGAAGAGACAGCGGTATTAATAGAGGAAACGAAAGCAACGGGAATTGTATGTGATGATGAATTATCTCCATCCCAGATAAGAAACCTGCAGCAGGAGCTTGCCACTAAAATTATGGACCGAACCCTTATTATCCTGGATATTTTTGCAAGAAGGGCAATAACCAGAGAAGGGATTATTCAGGTGGAATTAGCACAGTTAAAATACCGGCAGGCCAGGTTAATTGGTCTGGGCAATTCTTTATCAAGGCTGGGCGGCGGTATCGGCACAAGGGGACCCGGTGAAAAAAAATTGGAAATGGACAGGCGCCTGATCAAAGATCGAATTGCACAGCTGAACCGGGAGCTTACGGATGTAAAAAGACACCGGGAAGTGACCAGACAGCAGAGGAAGAAAAGCAGGATACCGGTGGCGGCCATCGTGGGGTATACGAATGCAGGAAAATCCACCCTATTAAATACGCTTACCGGTGCCGGCGTAAAGGAAGAAGACCAGTTGTTCGCCACTTTGGATTCCACTACCAGAAGTCTGGAATTATCCGGAAAAAGAGAGATATTGCTTACGGATACGGTAGGATTTATCAGAAAATTACCTCATCATCTTATTGAAGCTTTTCAAAGTACTTTGGAAGAAGCAAAGTATGCGGACATCATCCTGCATGTGGCAGATGCCTCCAATCCACAAATGGATCTGCAGATGTATGTAGTCTATGAAACCTTGAAAAAATTAGGAGTTGCGGATAAGCCTGTCATTACTTTGTTTAATAAGCAGGATAGGGTAACGGAAAACAGAAGGTTTACTGATTATAAGGCCGAATTTTCACTGCCTGTTTCTGCCAAAACGGGAGAAGGGCTGGATAACTTAATACAGGCTCTTGAAGATATTCTTAAAAAGCAAAACATTTTGATAGAACGTATTTTCTCTTATGAAGAAGCAGGTAAGATACAAACCATCCGTAAATACGGACAGCTCCTAAAGGAAGAATATGGCAGCGGAGGAATTACGGTCAAGGCCTATGTGCCTTATGAGGTTTATCATAAAGTTACAAAACAATGATAAAGTAAAAAATATACAAAAGGTTCAATAAGTCTGCTTTTATGCGACTTCCAGAAAATAATAGAAATTTAATAAAACACAATATATTGTGTGTTTTCATGAAACATTACAAATATATTGTGTTTTTATTGACGTTGTATTGAAAATCTGTTAAAATTTTTTTAAACGGCCGATGAAAATGGATAAATTTGTTAGGGGGTTTTTTATGATTCAGGTAATAAAGCGCGACGGTGAAAAGGCAGAGTTTATTATTGATAAAATCAAGAATGCGATTATGAAGGCTTTTGTAGCAACGAATAAGCAGTCTAATGAGGATATTATTGAATTATTGGCTCTGCGTGTGACTGCGGATTTTCAAAAAAAATTAAGTAAAAACCAGGTGCAGGTGGAGGACATACAGGACAGTGTGGAAACTGTTTTGGAGCAGGCGGGCTATACGGATGTCGCCAAAGCTTATATTCTGTATCGCAAGCAAAGAGAAAAAATCCGCAATATGAAGTCGACCATTCTTGATTATAAGGATGTGGTGAACAGTTATGTGAAAGTGGAAGATTGGCGGGTGAAAGAAAATTCTACGGTCACCTATTCCGTTGGCGGTTTAATCCTGAGTAATTCCGGTGCCGTAACGGCAAATTACTGGCTATCGGAAATATACGATGAAGAGATAGCCCAGGCACATCGTAATGCGGATATACATATCCATGATCTGTCCATGCTGACAGGATATTGCGCAGGATGGTCCCTAAAGCAGTTAATAAAGGAAGGACTGGGAGGAATTTCCGGAAAAATAACTTCCTCACCTGCCAGACATTTATCCGTATTATGTAACCAGATGGTAAATTATTTAGGCATTATGCAAAACGAATGGGCCGGTGCACAAGCCTTTTCTTCCTTTGACACTTACCTGGCACCCTTTGTAAAAGCAGACAACCTATCCTGCCATGAAGTGAAAAAGTGTATGGAAGCCTTTATATACGGTGTCAATACGCCCAGCAGATGGGGTACCCAGGCTCCTTTTTCCAATATCACTCTTGACTGGACGGTTCCTGACGATTTGGCTTTACTGCCTGCCATTGTGGGCGGTGAGGAAATGGATTTTACATATGGCGAATGTAAAAAGGAAATGGACATGATCAACAAGGCTTTTATCGAAACCATGATTGAAGGAGATGCAAACGGCAGAGGATTTCAATATCCCATACCTACTTATTCCATAACGGCAGATTTTGACTGGTCGGAAACGGAAAATAATAAACTATTATTTGAAATGACCAGCAAATACGGAACACCTTATTTTTCCAATTATATTAACAGTGATATGAAGCCCAGTGATGTAAGAAGCATGTGCTGCAGGCTCCGTTTGGATTTGCGGGAATTGAGAAAGAAAACGGGCGGCTATTTTGGTTCGGGAGAGAGTACGGGCTCTGTCGGTGTGGTTACGATTAATATGCCCCGTATCGCTTATTTATCAGAGGATAAAAAAGAGTTTTATCAAAGGCTGGACCGTATGATGGATATCTCGGCAAGATCCCTTCGTACCAAAAGAAATGTAATATCAAAATTGCTGGATGAAGGCTTGTATCCGTATACGAAAAGATATCTGGGCAGCTTTAATAATCATTTCTCTACTATTGGCTTATTAGGTATGAATGAAGTGGGTTTAAATGCCAAGTGGCTCAGAGCGGATATGAAGGATACGAGAACACAGGAGTTTACCCGGGAAGTATTGCTTCATATGAGAGAGCGTCTGTCCGATTATCAGGAGCTTTACGGAGACTTGTATAATTTGGAAGCCACACCGGCAGAATCAACGGCTTACCGGCTGGCCAAACATGATAGAAAGCACTGGCCGGATATTATTACGGCCGGAAAAGAAGGAGATACTCCGTACTATACCAATAGTTCCCATTTACCTGTTGATTATACGGAAGATATTTTTGATGCTTTGGACATACAGGATGAATTACAGACCTTATATACCTCGGGTACCGTTTTTCATGCCTTCTTAGGAGAAAAGCTTCCTGATTGGAAAGCGGCGGCTGTTCTGGTTAAAAAGATTGCACAAAACTATAAGCTCCCTTATTATACCTTATCGCCAACCTACTCTATTTGCAGTGAGCACGGTTATATAGCGGGAGAGCATCATACCTGCCCGAAATGCGGTAAAAATGCGGAAGTTTATAGTAGGATAACAGGCTATTACAGGCCCGTACAGAATTGGAATGACGGCAAGGCGCAGGAATACAAGAACAGAAAAGTGTATAATGTGGATAAATCCTATATGCATAAATTCCCGGATAAGTTTATTGCGGCGGCAAAAGAGGAGGCAGAGGGTGATATCGCAGGTTCTGTGGCTTATTTGTTTACTACAAAAACCTGTCCGAATTGCCGGATTGCGAAAAATTATTTATCGGATATACCCTATGAAACCGTTGATGCGGAAGAAAATATTGATTTAGTGAAAAAGTACGGTATTATGCAGGCGCCCACTCTTGTCATAGTTCATGATGACAGGCTGCAAAAATACGTGAATCTGGGAAATATAAAAAAATTTGCGGAGCAGGCAGTAACCAGCCAATAATATTCGATGAAGAGTGTTAAAATACAAGTGATATTTTGGCACTCTTTTTACTTGATAGGGGTAGGGTGTTATGTTAGAATAAGAAAAATGAACACAGCGGTATTATGTAGGAGAAAAAAATGATAAACAAACTGATTAAAAACATTAGAAAAACAAATGCACCTATCGTTGTCGGATTGGATCCTATGTTGAGCTTTATTCCGGCACATATTATTAAGAAATCTTTCCAGGATTTTGGTGAAACACTGGAAGGAGCCGCAGATGCCATTTGGCATTTTAATAAAGAGATCATCGATGCAACCTATGATTTGATTCCGGCTGTTAAGCCGCAGATTGCCATGTATGAACAGTTTGGACTGGAGGGCTTGAAGGTTTTTAAAAAGACGGTAGATTATTGTAAGGAAAAGGATCTGATAGTGGTCGGTGATATTAAAAGGGGAGATATCGGATCCACATCTACAGCTTATGCCGTCGGTCATTTGGGAACCGTTACGGTTGGACATAATAAATACAAACCCTTTGACGAAGACTTTATCACTTTAAATCCTTATTTGGGAACGGATGGGATAAAACCCTTTATCACCATAGGGAAGGAAGAAAATAAAGGGATGTTTATTTTAGTAAAAACATCAAACCCTTCAAGCGGGGAGTTTCAGGATCAATATGTTGGCCGGAAGCCCTTGTATGAATTAGTGGGAGAACAGGTAAATGAGTGGTCTAAGCTTCATATGGGTGACGGATACAGTTATATTGGAGCTGTGGTAGGAGCCACATATCCGGAAGTCGGCAAGGTCCTGAGAAAGGTTATGCCCAAGTCTTTTATTCTGGTGCCCGGTTATGGAGCCCAGGGGGGAAAAGGGATTGATTTGGTGCATTTCTTTAATCCCGATGGATTAGGGGCGGTCGTTAATTCGTCAAGAGGTATCATTGCAGCGTATAAGCAGGAAAAATACAGTCATGTTCCGGCAAAAAATTTTGCTGATGCATCCAGATTAGCAGTTTTAGATATGATTGAAGATATTAATTCCGCATTAATAAGCTTATAATAGAAAAAGAAAGACGGAGGGAATATGGAAGCTTATAAAGAAGAGTTTATAGAATTTATGGTGGATTGCGGTGTGCTTACCTTTGGAGATTTTACAACCAAAAGTGGAAGGAAGACACCTTTTTTTATAAATACCGGCTTTTACAGAAGCGGCTCTCAATTGAGAAAATTAGGTGAGTATTACGCAAAAGCAATTAAGGATAATTTTGGTTTGGATTTTACCATACTATTTGGACCTGCTTATAAAGGAATACCCTTATCGGTAGCTGCCAGTATGGCAATAAGTGAAATTTACGATACCGATATCCGGTATTGTTCCAACCGCAAAGAAATGAAAGACCACGGAGATAAAGGTATTTTGCTGGGCAGTCCCATAAAGGACAGGGATAAGGTACTGATTATAGAGGATGTGACTACCGCAGGCACTTCTATTATGGAAACACTCCCTATATTGAAAGCCCAGGGGGATATTGTGCTCAGCGGGCTGGTGGTATCCGTAGACAGAATGGAGAGAGGGCAGGGAGAAAAAACGGCATTGAAAGAAATGGAAGAGAAGTATGGCTTTCCCACAGCTTCCATAGTAACCATGAAAGAAGTCACACAACACTTGTATAATAAATCCTACAAGGGTAAAATAATTATTGATGATAAAATCATGGAACAGATTAATGCCTATTACGAATTATATGGGGAAAAAACCGAAAAATAATAGGAGGAGATATAGATGAATGAAAAAATTTATAAAACAATGGCGGGAACCGGCATTTTATCAATCACGGTGGGTATAGTGATATCTGTAGTAGGGATTGTTTCAGGTGTTTTGCTAATCATAGGGGGATGTAAATTATTAGCAAAAAAATCAAATCTCACCATATAAAGAAGTATTTCAAACCAATTTCAGATTGGTTTGAAATACTTCTTTTTTTTACGCCTTCCATCTGTTTATTTCTTATAAATTTTGGTATGATAAAATAGCAGCGAATAAATTAATGTGGCAGGGGTTGATAATAAAGTGAAGAAAGGGATAAAATGGTCAAAGGCGGTAACATGGATATTTTTTATTATATATTTGGTTTTTTTAATCTATGCTTTATTTTTTGATGAAAATTATGGAAGAACCATAACAAACCGGTCTTATAACTACAATCTGATTCTATTTAAAGAGATAAAGCGTTTTTATAAATACCGGCACTTATTAGGTGGCCAGGCAGTTTTTTTAAATATTTTCTGTAATGTTATTGCCTTTATTCCATTTGGCTTTTTTATACCTCTTCTGCATGAATATAAAAGAAGTATCGTTACCGTCACCCTGATAAGTTTTGAAATCAGTTTAACGGTAGAGGTTATGCAGTTGTTTTTTAAGGTGGGAAGCTTTGATGTGGATGATCTGTTTTTAAACACATTAGGTGGTTTGCTGGGAATTATTCTATTTACAATAATTACCAAAATAAAGAAGCGCAGGTGAACGATATGAAAAAAAATTATATGTTCAGCAGTAAGAAACATTCCTTAAAAGGTATTATTTCCCTGCTGTTGGGGATGGTAGCCGTTATCATTTTAATAGCGGCAATCTATATTTCTTATATCCAAAAGGGAAAAACGGGTTTCTACATCGGTATTGTGGGATTGTTAACAATAATAATTGCCGTTACGGGTTTAATTATAGGTATCCGCAGCTTTTTTGAAGAAGATAAATATTATTTAACATCAAAAATAGGTACAGGAATAAACAGTATTCTTCTTTTATATTGGATGTATATTATAATATCAGGAAATTGAAGGTGATAAAGAGTGGATTATAGAATATTATTTATGGAAGATAATACAAATGTGAAAGAACGTTATGAGCTGTCCATGGAACGGATAAAACTCATTGCAAAAGATGCGGATATGCAGGAGCCTTATGGGAGGTATTTTAGCAGGGTAGCGGCCTTTATCATGGACATTAAAAAACTGGTGGAAGATACTCGTGATGAAAGCAGAAAACAATGGTCGTTAGAACAGTTAAAAGAATATAACCTTTATTTGTATCGGGATATACTGCCTGAAAATTATGCGGAAAGCTATGCAAATCCTGATTATGCAAAGGAGGCACTTGGGGATGCGTATTATGAGGTATTGTCAGCCTTGTATGTGGAAATCAGAAGCATGATCCCCTGCGGTTTTGAATATCGTTTGTTTGAAATCACTATTTTAAACGAGCTGTTTATAGAAATTTATAATTATTTTGAAGAAGAGCTGCCTGCGAAAGAGCAGCTTAATCAGGTGTTTTACTGGCATATGCGTGACTATTGCGAGGATTATGTAAGCTTAAGGGTACGGGAGCAATTGGATCCCGCTATGTCTTTCGCGGTTACTATTATCATGCAGGCAGATTTTTCAGACTTACGTTATTTATACCAATATGGCGAATATGTGTCCGATAATGAAATTAAGACGGTTCAATACTTAAATGGATTAGCGGAAGATAAAATTCAGGCTATGGCTGATACCTTTACCGAAGGTTATCGAATGGGCTTTATTAAAAATCATAAAGATCTGAGTATTAAAAAAACCGTTAATATCAGATATTGCCTGGGCTTTGAACCGATTATTAAAAAAGCAATTCAGAATTTTGAAAAAATGGGACTTGAGCCTGTTATCTACCGGTATGCCGTAAATGCCATCAATAAAAAGCAGCAGTTTCGAATCGGGTATTATGGCGGTATTCCCAATAAGCAATATGATTATGATCATAAGGCGGATGATGCTTTATTTTTGGACAAAGCATTTATTGAAAGAAAGCTGGCAGTTCTAAAAAATTCCTACGAAAGCTATAAGTCTTTGGCTGCCGTTCATGCAGG
>CAMJWQ010000032.1 GCA_946409475.1 uncultured Lachnospiraceae bacterium | reverse complement strand
TTCCAGATTTTTATGATTCCATTCATGCATTTTTTCCTTCTGCTCCTGAATCAAATTCTGGAAATTATTTTCTTCTTCCATTATGACACGCTCTATGCTGCTGCGGAATTTTTTCTCCTTATCGTATTGCTGCAGCAGTTCTTCCTTGCGTTTTTTCCGGTCTTCCATATCCTTTAAGAGCCCGATTCCCTGTTCCAGCTTTCCCGTCAGCTTTTCCACCTGAACAATATGGGTATCAAAGGAAACCTCTTCTTCCAGATGCTCCTGCAGCTCCCGCGAAAAAAAGCTATGCTCATCGAAGGAAATAACTGTTAATCCCTCTTCCATTTCCTGAAGGCTTTCTTCTATCTCTTCCGCAAATTGTTCTTTCTGCTCATCCGCTTTTTTAAAGTGTTTTTCATATTCTCTCCACTTATCCTGCTTGGTACTCAGCTGTCTGCCTTTATCCTGCTCATTTTTTCTGCTTTCCTCCACTCTGGCGATTACATCCGCCTCTCGTTGCTTCAGAGATACCGCATCGGAGGCATTGAGGTTCTCCTTCTCATTTTCCAACACCTTCCGTTCCTGATCAAGCCTTATCTTCCTTTCTTCCTCCCCGGCCTTCAGCTCGGCATTGGAGAGCAGCGTTTCCTTTGCTTTTGCAATATCCTTATTAAGCTTTTTCCTATCCTCCATACCGGAAATATAATAACCGGCTTTCTCTTTCAGAACATATTCATTATACCTGTTGTACTGCCTGTAGATCTTCTCCGCTGCCTGCATACTATTTACTTTATTTGACAGGTTGGTGCTTAATGCGTCCATATTTTCAATGGCCTCAGACATAGGGCGAAGATCTTCTTCAGACAAAGGCTGCAGAGAATCACTTAAAATCTCATTAATAATAGAAGGCTTGAATTCCTTTGACAGCTTCGGTGTACGAAGCTGAATCAGAAGATCAATTAATTCCCTATACTCATCCACAGATTCGAAGCCAAACATCTGCCGGTTCACATACTCCATATACTCCTGCTGTGAGACCAGCACTCTCCCGCCGCTTCCGAGCCGGTATTCCAGCTCTTTCCGGGAAAGCGTGATCTTACCGTCGCTCTCTTTATACAAAGGAAAATCCCGGTTAATTCTTCTGCCATCTGAGATATAAAAATACCATGTTTCCAGATTTTTCCCTCTTCTTGCACGGATTCCCATACCAATAGTATGATATACCTTTGTTTCCGGTTTCCAAAATTCCATATACAAATATCCTGTCCGCTCATCTCTTCCGTCTCCATCCTCCAGAAGATAGTTTGACATTTTACGGTCTCTTGAACCAAAGGGATCCAGTCTTTCCGGCCGCATATTGCCGTCCAGCAGCAAGGGAACCACACTCTGCATGGTAACTGATTTTCCCGAACCATTGGAGCCTCGAAGAAGCATTCTTCCATTGATAAAAGCAAACTCCTGGTCATCATAATACCAGAAATCAACCAATCCGATTCTGTTTATTATCCAGCTTTCTTTCATGCCTTACCCTCCTCCTTCCCATCAAAGCTTTTCGGGTAATGCCCCATAACCTTACCCATAATCGGACGCAGCCGTATCTCATGCAGCAGTGTATTTTTCCGAATAAAGCCTGTCTGTTCCATATACTCCTCCACCGTTCTCACGAATTCCGTGCTGGTCTTATCCCGATAAGTCTTTACCAGTCCCCCTACATACCTCTTTCTGCATTCCAGAATCTGCTTTTCAAATTCCACGATATCCATAGTTACAGATTCATCCCACTCCGGAAGGATTTCGCCTTTTTTAATTTTATTTACAAAAAAGTGATTGCATAAAAGCACGATATCGGAAAGTGTATTATTTGCAGGAAAAGCATCTCCAATCCTGCAGCCTTCATTCATGATCAGATAAGCACTGCTCTTATAAATCTGTAACCGGCAATTTAAATTTTTTTCAAAATCCTCCGTCATCCGGTTCCCATAATATTTCAGGTATTCAAAATCCTCATCCTCACTGCCGTTTCTGTAAATTCCGGATGAAAAAAGAAGACGTTTATAAATTCGGTGTCTGCGGGCAATACCTCTGTCCTCATTGACATCCACCCAGTCACTTTGTTCAAAATCACTGACTGTTTCATATTTCATAATATCCTTCGTAAAGCTCCTCATAAAATATTTGGAGATGCCGGTATTTTCATAAAGAACCTCTGTCGCAGCATCCTGTGTAAAATTATCCTCGTCTCCATCCGTAATCTTTATGATTCTGTTATCTATACAAAATCTCATGACTTTAATCAGCTGCTTGCGAAGGGAATACACTGTCCAGTCAATCCGCTCTTCCTCCATATGGACAGCGATATACTCTGTCAGCTGGGAAAGCACGAACTGCTCCTGTGCCTCCTTGTCCTCCAGAAACATCAGAATCAGGCATAAAAAACAATATTCCTTTCGATCGGTGAATTCTGTAATTCCCATATATCCCTCTGCTGCTGCAGGTATCTTTTCAAGCTTGATCATATGAGAATTTACAATCAGCTGACATCCCAGCTTTTCTGTGACATATTTACGGATTTCCTCTAAATTATCACGGATCAGATAATATTTCTCTTTATCCTCCGCTTTCACTATCCATCTGTTTGCTAAAAGTTCATCCAGACCGGTCATTATTATCTTCCTTTTCTTTCTAGTATAACTAAAAATTATTGAGCTTCCTGAAATAGAATCCGAAAATGCGGCATGTCCATGATCCCATCATCGCATACCAGCTTACATCTCTCGTCAGCATGGGATATATCAATTTGAAAGCGGCGTCCGTCTTCGGTTTTTGCCATCCTGTCACTATCTTCAAGTCCCCTGGATATCCAGTTCAATAAGATCTCCCTCATTTCCGGCTTTATCACAGGGATTTTACCAAGGTCGATCATCCCATCCCTAATCAGGTTTTCCATCATTTCATTTCGTTCTTTTTCTTCCGTAATAATCTGCTGAAGGGCTGATTGTTTTTCGGCAGTCCAATCGACCATTACACTTCTGGAGGTCCTTTCACGGTAATTACGGACTCTTGGTGTTACTATCATTTCTTCCGGATTCTCATCATAAACACAGGTGTTCATACTATCCGTAGCCCGTTCGAACCGCCCCTTCAGATGGATCGTCTTTTCTACACCGAAAATATTGGCTGCCAGACGATGTGCCTCTTCCATATCCTTTGTTTTCATGAACATGGCGGCTACCTTTGCATATTCCTCTTTCCTGTTTGCACTGCTTCCGCTCTGCTCGCTGATCTGGTTGGCAAATCTGGTCATCCTCTGGATAATTTTATTTGTGGCATCAAAAAGCTTCTCCGATTCGTTTTCCGTTCCGGCAGCTCCAACAAACCAATCCATAAGGCTTTCATATCTGCCATGGTTTTTCTCCCACAAAAGCTGTTCATTGATTTCCACATCCATTCTGGGAATGGAAAGCTCATATGCCACCACCTTCTCCAGTATTACCCGCAGCTTTTCCTCTGAAAATCCCCTTAATATACTTTCTATGATGCCGGAATTTGTCTGAAGGCTTTTAACAAAGTTTCTAAGATATTCCACTAAGCGATCCTTGAAAACGAGGAATGCTTTCGTTTTCATCATTTCTTCTGCCTTCACACTATTCAAATCCCGTATATAATCCTGATAATTCTGATTCAAACGGATAAAATCATTATTTAAATCATTCCACCAGGTATAGGTATGCGCCACATCGGCATTCAGTATCTCATCCAGTTTTAAAAGCTCCTGTTTCATCCGCTCCAAAAGTGTGGGCTCTAAAGATGCTCCTTCTATAAACAGATTTTCCAGCTTCAATACCAGACGTTCGATCTCCACACTGTATTCCGAGAGCTGATAACGAAACTTCTTATTTTTAAATTCTTCAATGGAAGAAACCTTTCTCGTATCCTGTATAGTCACTAGGTTTTTCCATCCTACCAGCGAGGCCAGATCCTGTTGACACTGCTCCATAGTATACTCCGCAAAATATTCATGACTATGCAATTCTTTATACACATCTTCCTGGTACAGCCAGTATTTTAATTTTTCATAATTCAAATAAAAAAATCGTAATATAGTACGATACCTGTCCGTATTCTCAACAGACAGGTACCTGGTTTCCATAACAGGCTTTAGTATTTTATCTGAAAGCTCCATTTTATCTGTTCCTCATTTATCTCTGCCTTGGTTTTTTATGCAATGCAGTGCCGGTACACTAGACTAGTGTACTGTCTGACATACAGTATTGCTTTCAGGTTATTATACCGTAAGGTTTTGTTGTGGTCAAATGCGCCGCAAGCATCCTTTGGGCCTTTTCCCCGTAATACAGATCCTCATACTCAAAACCTTTTGCACTTATCCGTTTACCAACTACAATTTCCAATTCGGCTCCCTTTTCTGTTGGTACTTTTTTTCGTATGCCGTCTTCCAGCTTTTCCGTAATATACCCCTCCGCCATCATCCATCTGACCAGTTCGGCACCGCTCACTTTTTTCATCATATCCGGATTTCGCAGCTCGTTGAGCTGATTTACCAGTACGGAAATCAGGCAGCTTTTCGTATATGTAATCTCTTTTTCCATTTCAGAAGTGATATGGAATTCCTCCTTCAAAGCCTTCTTTGCCGGTTCTCTTGCACTTCCGGCTGAGGATACAGAAACGGCTTCTGCCTTCCCACCAAAATAATACTTTTCTTTCTTCCCTCCGGAATAATCCACGATTCTTTCCAGAAACCGCTCCCCGTATTTTTCGAATTTGTTTTCTCCCACTCCGGAAACCTGTAGCATTTCCATCCGGTTTAACGGCGCTTTTATACACATATCCACCAGTGTCCTGTCCGAAAAAACGATATAGGGCGGCATTCCTTCTTCCCGGGCAATCATAGTCCGCAGTTCCCGTAAATAATCAAACAATTCCAGACCCTTCGAATTAAGGATTTCCGATTTACGGTATTTCTGAGAAGCTGCCTTTTCCTTTGCCTTTCCGTAATTCTGCTCCTCATCCGTTATTGTTTCTTTTGCCACTTTCATAATGACCTTACGTTCACCCTGGTACACTTCTTTTGACGGTGTGCCCAGCTTTAATAATGTATATTTATCATTTGTCAGATACAAAATCTTTTCAACCAGCATCTGATTTATGATTTGTTTTACCCTTGCTTCACTCATCTCCTTAAGACTTCCAAAGCTTTGCAGAACGGGCACCCCATATTCCCTGAGCTTAGCCGTATCATTTCCGCAAACGGTACCGGCGATAACATTGATGCCATACCTTTGCCGGCACTCCATAATACAGGATAGGATTTTCCGGGCAGCTTCCGTTATATCCACTTCTTCAAACTCCTTCAGACAATTGGAGCAGTTTCCGCATTCTCTTACGCCGGTTTCCCCAAAATAATGAAGAATGTATTCCCGCAGGCAGTTTGGTGTAATGCAGTAATAGAGCATTATTTTCAAGCGTTCTTCGTCGCGTTCGCGGATATCACGCCACTCTTCTTCCCCGAATTCCTGATAATTTTCCTTACTTTCCAATAAAAAGCGGTTTATCATGACATCCTGGGGTGAATAGAGCAAAAGGCATTCGGCCGATTCTCCGTCACGTCCGGCTCTGCCGGCTTCCTGATAATAGTTTTCCAGACTCTGGGGCATATTGTAATGAAGCACATAGCGGACATTGGATTTATCAATGCCCATTCCGAAGGCATTGGTGGCTACCATAACCGGCTTTCTGTCATAAATAAAATCATCCTGGTTTTCTTTTCTTTCCCTGGCGCCGAGTCCGGCATGATATTTGGTGACAGCAATGCCGTACCGGTCTAATTGGTTTAGCTTTTCATAAACAGCATCTACATTTTTTCTGGTGGCGCAGTAGATGATCCCGCTCTCTCCGGCGTGATCCCTGATGTACTGAGAAAGATACGCATCCTTTTTCTTTGGCTTTTCCACCCCAAAATACAGGTTCTTACGGTCAAATCCCGTCACCAGTACCTGCGGCTTCTTCAATCCAAGCACACAAAGAATATCCTCCCTTACCGTTTCCGTAGCCGTTGCCGTAAAGGCACTGACTACGGGACGTTTGGAGAGCATTTTTATAAACTGCACAATTTTCAGATAGCTGGGCCTGAAATCCTGTCCCCATTGGGAGATACAATGAGCTTCGTCCACTGTCACCATAGAAATTTCCGCCTGTTTGGCAAATTGCATAAACTCATGGGTTTCCAGCCTTTCCGGAGCCACGTAAATAATCTTATATTGTCCCGTCACAGCCAGCTGCAGTGCTTTACTTATCTGGGTCTCCGTCAGGGAGCTATTTATAAATGCTGCGTGGATACCGGCCTGGTTCAGTGCCTGTACCTGATCTTTCATTAAAGAAATCAAAGGGGAAATTACCAATGTAATACCTGAAAGCAGCAGAGCCGGTACCTGATAGCAAATGGACTTCCCGGCACCGGTGGGCATAATACCTAAGATATCCTGTCCTTTTAAAATGCTGTCTATTAATATCTCCTGCCCTTCACGGAAGGAATCGTAACCGAAATGTTTTTTTAGTATTTGATATTTGTTCATTTGTTCCTCTCTTAAATCTTTTAATGTCTTCTGTCCGAACCACTGCTAAGATGGTTCATGAATGTCATTCTCATTCATCTCCTGTGCCATTACTTCTATCTGCGAAAACGGCAGTTGTGTTCTTCAGAAAAACCAATCCCTTATATACATTTTATATCGGCAGCTACATAAGTAAAATCAATTTGCCAATTACCCCTCTGTCTGCCGGCAGCCAATCTACATTATATAAAGTGTCCTTTGATAACCATTTAGCATCGTCATGTTCTTTCAGTACCAAATCACCTGACCTAAGGGTACAGATAAAGCAATGCATTGTCAGATGAAACTGTGGGTAATCGTATTCTACCGTTTCGATCAGCTCTCCCACTGCAATATCAATATCAAGCTCTTCCCTGATTTCACGTACCAGAGCTTGCTGCGGTGTTTCTCCGGCTTCAAGCTTTCCACCGGGGAATTCCCATCCCCCTTTAAAATCTCCATAGCCACGTTGAGTGGCCAGGATTTTGTTATTGTGTTTTATGATTGCGGCTGCTACCCGGATTGTTTTCATTAAATTTCTCCTCGTGTACATTTTCTTTCATTAACCTGTAATATAATCGTATACATCATCGCGTACAGCATGTTCTAATTCCAGCTTGAAATTCATGATCGGAAGGTTGAGCCCTTTATCATTTTGTATTGTTGTCTCTTCCCAGTCTGTTGGATATGCCTGACCCATATAGTAAAAGTCCGCGCCTTCACCATCACTCTTTTTAATGAACAAATAAATCTTTAATTTATTTTCCTTATAATGAATAAGTTCCTGGGCTTCATTACTATTATAGGAAACACGGCTTCTGGTCATCCAGCTAAAAATTTTATTATCCATGAATTGATCCTCATATTTTGTACTATTGGTAATATCTTCTTTCTTTTCATATGTTACAAAAATAGGACATGTGCCATATTTTATTCTATATCCATAAATTGTAGAACTATCATCATGTTCCCAATTAAGCAGACGGCAAACATCTTTTCTTGAGTATTTCTGATATAAGCAGAGGCCACTCTCATCAGCATTTTTCATATAATTATCCTTGAACCTGCGTAAGCCTAATTCAATCACTTCCTTCAATTGCATTTTAAGCTCCGGTCTTTGCAAACGAATATAAAATTGCACAGCCCGCTTATAATATCCGGCGATTTTGTCCATATTGTCTATAAACTCTACACTTTCAAATTTAGCTTTTTCTGATTGTGTATTCATAAAGTTACCAATGAGAAGTTGATATGCCGAATTAGTGGAAGCTTTTGAGGCTTTTATATGATATTCCCTTTCCATCATGTTTTCGAAAGCTGATTCTTCGAAGTATTCATTTTCCATGAGTAGTTTTAACATTAATAACTCATGTGGTCTTTTTCCATTCGCCAATAAGACAGAGATATACTCTAGCATTGCCATCTCATTTCTATCAAACTCGATGTGATAATCCTTTTCTATATTAGAGATTCTTTTTAGAAAATTGTGGTAGCTTCCTGCATAATCAATAAAAAGCAAAGGGTCTATTTCACTATGTTCATAGAAATCCATAATTGTCGGTATCCTGCCCAACTTATTCTTTAGAACCTGATACTTATCTCCCAAAAGCTTTTTTGTTGTTGTAACCTTATCTATGGAAGCATAAATTCTTTTTTTGGATATTTCATCAAAATGAATACTTGAACTTCCGGGGATCACCCTGGTACCTTCCATTAAGTATTTACGGATAGTATCTTTGTTATAACTTCTGTCGCCTGATAATGCAATTGGTACCATAAAGTTATTCGTATAATTACCAATAAAATCAAGAATCATAACATATTCCTTATCTTCTGATTTACGCAGCCCACGTCCAAGTTGTTGGATGAATACAATTGGTGATTCCGTTGGCCGAAGCATAATAACCTGATTCACTTCTGGAATATCTACACCTTCATTAAAAATATCTACGGTAAATATATAATCAAGAACATCCGGTCTGCTTTCTGAAACCAAACGATCAATCATATCTTCTCGAACTGCCTGTGAATTATCACCGGAAAGATATACCGTTCTAAAGCCACGTTCATTAAACTTTTCAGACAGAATTCTTGCTTCTTCTTTTCGGCTGCAAAATATAAGACCTTTTACTCGATTTCCACTATATCCAAAATATTTAACATTTTCAATAACATAATCCACACGTTCATCACAGGTTAATAAATTAAAGTTTTTAAACCCCGTTGTATCATCAAAGGTCTCACCATTTATTTCTAAATCCGTAATTCCATAGTAATGAAACGGGCATAACAGATTTTCTTCAAGAGCCTGCTGCAAACGAATTTCATACACTATGTTATTATCAAATAAGCTATAAATATCAAAACCATCCGGCCTATCTGGCGATGCTGTCATACCAAGCCATAACCGGGGTTTAAAATAATTCATAATCCGTTTATAGCTTTCCGCTCCGGCACGATGAACTTCATCTATAACAATGATAGTAAACTCGTCCGGTTCGAATTGGCTCATAATTTCTTCTTTCGCCATCATTTGCATAGTTGAAAATAAATAATCCGTATCCATTTCTTTCAAATTGCCCGAAAGAAGTCCAAACCTTTTTGTATCTCCAAACACGTTTTTAAAGCTTTTAATCGCCTGCTTAGCAATTTGCTCCCGATGTACTAAAAATAATGCTTTTGGAGGATTCTCATTCCGAAGTGCAAATGCAGATGCATAGGTTTTACCGGTACCTGTTGCCGAAATCAGCAATGCTTTTTTTGCGTCTTCTTCACGTAACTTCTTAAGATTATTTATGAATTCCAGCTGCATAGAATTGGGTTGCAATTTGTACTGTTGTATCGATGGTACCGTTGTATTTTTCAGTACTCTTTTATGCTCTTCAAAAGCAGCAGTATATGTATCTATTAATTCTTCCAGAGGCTTTGCTTTATTCCAGATATCCTTAAACTCAGAAAGTATATTCTGAATCATTTCACCATGTTTAGTAGAAACAAACTTTGTATTCCATTCCCGATTTTCAGTTAACGCAGAACGGGTCAAATTGGAGCTTCCCATAATTGTTTTAACGATACCTTGGTTATAGAAAATATATCCCTTTGTATGGAAACCTTTTAATTTCGAATCTACCACATACATTTTAATCTCAATATTACTGTAGGATGCTAACTTTTTAAGTGCTTTCGGATCACTAAAGGTGAGATAATCCGTTGTTAATATCTTACCAGGTACACCACGTCTTTCAAGCTCTCTCAAGGTCTGCAAAAGGGGAGCGATACCGCCATCAGTAATAAAAGCAACACTCATAATAAATTCATCACAATTTGCTAATTCATTTTCTATTGCTACTAAAACTTTCTTTCCTGCTTTATAATCATTGGAAACAAATTGCGGCCGATATGCCAGATTTGAATTATAATTATTATCGATCAATGCCGTTTCAAAGGCTTTTCTGATTTCTTTTACTTGTTCTTCCATAGCCAGCTCCCAAAAGTGTCGCCTTTGCTCAGACCCTTTTCCTTTACATCTATAAACTGAAACTTCACTCCGCGTTCCTTAAAATATCTCTGTGCCTTCTTTGTATCAAAGCACTTAGTCGTTCCGAAAATCTGTATGTTCATAGTACCCGGATACCTTTCATTAATTGTTAGTGTCGACCCTGTTAGAAATATCACAAATATGTTGTACCCGTCCTACGATTCCACCTTCTAGCATTACCTTAATACCTCTTGGATGCTTCTGTGAATTAGTAAGTATCCGTGCTACAACACCCTCTGTCAGTTTACCTGTTCTCTGGTCCTGCTTCTGCACTACCATAACTCTTGCTCCTATTTTTATATCACTTCTTACTGTCCCGCCCATAATGCCTCCATTCATTCTATGTTATTCTTTTCATCTATTTCGGACAAATATTTTCAATATTTTTACAGTCAGATTAATTGTATCTCTAATTTATTGTTTAATCAATCAAATTTCGTCATTTAAATAAAATTTTATCGCTGACGAACTGTCGCACTATAAGTCTAAAATAAAAGTTATGAATTATCCCCTGCGGGTAAACTACATTACCGATCATTGCACGGGCATCCTGTGAATTTTAGAATGCATGTTGGTGATGTGACATTTGGAAAGCAAGGAAGTGTCCCAGCTCTGTACCACTCGGAGATGATATAAAGGCAGTGCGTATTGCCATGAAACTGTCCCGCAGGAACTTAACGGAAATAGTTCATATCCTATTTTCCTTTCGGTTTATAATCCCACAGCTTCTTACAGCTCGTCATTACACCGGAAAAACCGGATTGGTAAATTTCATCCACCATTTTTTCGGTGTCCACAAACCCCCCTGCCACATAACAACAGGGATATAACTTTTGAAATTTATCTAAATACTTTATTGCGTAATATCCCGGACGCAGCTCAATCGCATCACATTTTACATCCTGCAGACTCTTTAGCGTCTGCTCAATTGCAAGGGAATCAATTAGTGCAATTCTTCGGATGATCTGTAATCCTTCTTTTTTTAAGACAGCAAGCTTAGAGCTGCCTGAACCCATAACTCCATCCACGGCATATAATTGCTTCAACAGCTTAAAAGACATTTTATCGGTTCCAAGTCCTCCTACAATTTCATGATTCACCAATACCTTTTTTCCTGCTTTATGACACCGTAATACGGTTTCTTTCAGATTTCCAATATGTATACTGCTTAACAATACCCATTCTTCATTTAATTTTAATGCATAATCCAGATACTTTATATTACGTACTGAGGGAATTACATGAAATGCATCATCTTCAAACATCCTGTATCTCCTTTCATCCAAAAAACCTTCTGCTTATCATTGTAAGCAGAAGGTTTTCGTCATGTCAACATAAAGCCCTATCGTATTCTACTTCAAATTTCGAATATTACGCATCGGTTTTCCGGTAAGATAATTCTTCAATTCCTCCACACCGATTTCTACGCTGGTACGCATTGTATCACAGGAGGTTCCTGCCAGATGTGAAGTCAGCGTAATATTATCCAGCTTCAGATATGGATGGCTTTCCGGCAATGGCTCTACATCATAGACATCCACTGCTGCGCCGCCAATTGTTCTGTCCTGCAATGCCCGTACTAAAGCATCCGTATCAACCAGTCCGGCTCGTGCAGTGTTAATGAAATATGCCGTTTTTTTCATCTTTTTAAATTTTTCCCTATCCATAAATTTTTCTGTCTGCTCTGATAATCGAAGATGCATGGATACAAAATCTGATTTTTCCAACACTTCCTCCAAACCAACGTATGTAACATTTTTTTCCTCCATTTTTACCGCGTTCACAAAGGGATCGTACACAAGAACCTTACTTTCAAATCCAATCAGTCTTTTTGCCACCCTGCTTCCAATATATCCATACCCTATGAGCCCAACCGTACAATTTCTCATATTATGTATATATTCCTGATTCACATATTTTTTGCACCATTTTCCTTCAAGAATCAATCTGTGGCTCCTGGCAATGTTCTTATTCTCCGCGATCATCATTCCGGCAGTAAAATCTGCCACTGCATCCGCACTTCTCCAGGGAGCATTAATGAGCGGAATTTTTCTTTCATCTAATGCGGCAACATCTGCATTTTCAATTCCTCCGCGCAGAACTGCCACAGCTTTCAGATTAGGACATGCATTGATAATCTCTTTGTTGATTGACGCCACATGAACAACCAGGATATCTTTATCCGTACATGCCTCAAGAAATTCTTTGCATGTAGGTGCCGCATCCACTCCATGCTGCTCAATTAAAAGCATACGATCCGTAATCGGCCCCATTGCATACATTTCTTTATCCCCAACAAAGCTAACTTCCGCTCCATATTCCTCAAGTTCCTTCATTTGTTTCATTAATTCTTTGGTAATACCGCCATCATACACACACAAAATTTTTGTTTTGCTCATTTTTTCTCCATTTTCCCTAAAAAGTCTACATAATTCCTTTTCTATTCCAATACTGTTTCATTATTTCATGAATCATACACCACTCAAAATATCTTTTATCGTATATTTCATATGCTGTTTCATCCGGTAAAACAGTTTTCTTTACTTTTACAGCCTTTTCAAAGGCTTCATCATAATCCCGATATATACCGGCACCAATTCCTGCCGCAATAGCTGCCCCCAGAGCTCCGGTTTCTTCACAATCCACTACCTCAATGGGGACCCGCAATACGTTGGCAAAAATCTGATTCCAGACATCACTCTTTGCAATTCCTCCTGTCAGACGTATCCGCTCCAGCGGAAGCCCCGAATCCTTCAGGAAGTCCACATGATACTTATGAATAAATGCCACGCCTTCTGCTACCGCATAACAGATATCTGCATAGGAGGTATTCTGATCAATATTAAAAAAATTTGCTTTTGCATTGACGTGGATACTCGGCTGGGCAACGAACGGACTAAAAAATACCTTTGTCTTTTGAATCGGTATCAGTCCGATCAGCTCATCAAGAACCTGATAAATCGATATTCCCCGTTCCTGCGCCTCATATTTTGCAGTTCCACCTAAAATTCTTGTAAACCATTCATAATTGGATGCGGAGGCCCCCGTATAGGAACAATTCAAATATTCTCCACGATACAGATATGGCATGTTCGAAGAGGCATTCGGAATAATACGGTCCGAATGTGTCTCGTTAATGCACCAGGAGCCTGCAATCGCAGTATAAATACCATCTCCTGTTGCACCAGCTCCTACCAGGCATGCCAGAATATCCATCATTCCGGCCACCACGGGTGTTCCCTCTGTCAATCCTGTAGCCTCTGCTGTTTGTTTTGTGACAGTTCCAACTATCTCAGTGGGTTCATCTGCAAGCTTTGGTAATGCCTCATACATTTCCTCAATTCCATATAACCTTAACAGTTCTTCCGAGTAATCCATTGTCTCCATATCCACCATGAACGAACCGCCAAAAACATTCAAATCTGTGGCAAATATATGTGTCAGCCGATACATGATATAGTCTTTAAACATTAAGACTCCGCCGATTTTGTCATAAACCTGCCGTTCATGCTCCTTATACCAGCGTAAAATCGGCCCCGGTTCGCCGGCAAAAAGCGTTCCTCTTACAATGGCATTGATCTTGTCATAGCTTCCTTCTTTTTTGTAGAGTTCTATGATGTCATTTGCCCTGTAATCCTGTGAGAAACATCCTGGTGCAATGGAATTACCGTCTTTATCCAAAAATACGATTCCATTTCCAAAAGATGTCACTCCGATCCCCTTGATGTCTTTCGCATTTAAGTCTGCTTTTAAAATTGCCTCTTTGATACATGCCGATATCAGCCTCCACAGTTCATCTACATCAAATTCTTCAAATCCTTCTCCACGCCTTTTAAAGCGCATGCTTGGAGTAGATGCTGATGAAATAATTTCTCCGTTCTGGTGAAATATCACTACTTTACTTGATGTGCACCCCGCATCAATTCCCATTAAATAGCCGCTCATACCACTCCTCACCTTCTATCATGCACGATTCTTTGAACCCACTAGTTCCATTTTTTCTTTTACAACTTCTTTTAATGCCTCCAAAGGTTTTTCGTTCGCTTTGCTTACCCAGATTGACAAGGTTCCGGATTCCTCTAATTTCTTTTTTAATTCCCCATAATATGCACTTAACAGCTCTGAATAAATATTAAGTTTACATATTCCATTTTCCACTGCTTTCTTAATCTGATCATCCGGTGTTCCCGAACCGCCATGCATTACCATAGGGACTGTGGATATCTGATTTAATGCCTCCAAACGGTCAAAATGAAGCTTGGGCGTATGAACATATACTCCATGTGATGTTCCTACTGCCACTGCAAGACAATCTACGTCCGTTTCTTCTATAAAACGTTTCAGCTCATCCGTACCGGTCAGATAATCATCCGGATTATCATAAGAATCATCCGCCTTCAGCTCTCCCGACACAATGCCGTCTCCTACATGCCCTAATTCAGCTTCCACAGTGACCCCTCTTGCATGCGCATATTCTACCGCCTCTCTTGTCAGCCTTATGTTATCCTCCAACGAATGTTCTGAGGCATCATACATAACAGAAGTAAATCCCATATCCACACATTTTTTTAAAAAATTCATATCCTTTGCATGATCCAGATGAAGACATACCGGAACCGATGCCTTCCCTGCCATTTTTCTCAAACTATACAGCCAATAATCCAGCATTTCTCCCTGCTGCAGATCTGGCGTTAATCCCATAATAATAACCGGTGAATGCATTTCTTCGGCAGCCTCCACGATTTTCATCGCCATTTCAATCGTACTTGCATCAAAAGCACCCACACAATATTTTTCTTTCCTTGCTCTTTTTAACATTTCTTTTATTGTTACTAAAGCCATTTTCCTTCTCCCTTTCTAACTAACGCATCAGCATTCCGCCTGTTGCGTCAACCGTTATTCCCGTCAGATAATCTGCTTTATCCGAGGCTAAAAAGATTACCGGATAAGCCACTTGTTCCGGTTTTGCGGCATAGCCTAATGGTATTCTGCCGTCATAGTATTCTTTCTTTTCCGAATATGCCTTCTGTATCATAGGCGTCTCCATAATTCCGGGAGCAACTGCATTTACATTGATTCCATACCGTGCAACCTCCCTTGCCAATGAAATCGTAAAGGCCACCAGGCCGCTTTTCGAGGCCGCATAATGTGCGTGCCCGGTTGTAGAACCCCGGAAGGCCGCCTGGGATACGATATTGATAATTTTTCCCTTTTTATTTTTTTCTCTAAAATGCTTCACCATGAGCCGGCTTAAAATATACGGTACCTCCAGATTAAGATATATCACATCTTCAAATTCTTTTTTCTTCATTTGCTCGACATATGCGGTCGGCCAGATTCCAGCATTATTCACCAGAATATCCAATGCTCCAAATACCTCCAGACCTTCTTCAAACAATGCTTCCGCAGCTTTTTCCTGCGCCAGATCTGCTTTGATTCCCACAGAATTCACATGATAATTCAGAGAGATTTCTTCTGCTGTTTCGCAAACTTCATTTTCCTTTCGTCCTGATATGATCACATCCGCACCTTCTGCGGCAAATAATTCTGCAATTGCCTTTCCCAGCCCCCTGGTACTTCCTGTAACCAGCACCTTTTTTCCCTGTAAACCTAATTCCATTCTTACACCTGCCATTTTTCTTGAAATACTAATGGGTTTATAATATATTTAGATAATTTGTGATTTAAAATATTAATCATTTCCTCCGCCAGCATCACGGGAGAATGGGTGAACGCATCCACTGTTCCTCCTGCAAGATGTGGCGTAACTGTTACATTTTCCAGCTTAATCAACGGATATTCGGCAGTCGG
>CAMJWQ010000031.1 GCA_946409475.1 uncultured Lachnospiraceae bacterium | reverse complement strand
CTCCAGGGGATACACGGCATTTACCAAACCGATTCGATAAGCTTCGTCGGCTTTACTATTAAAAGCCGTATAAATCATTTCCTTTGCCTTTCCCGGACCAACTAATCTGGCAAGTCTTTGAGTCCCCCCAAATCCCGGTGTAATACCAAGGCCTACTTCCGGTTGTCCGAAAACAGCATTATCCGAACAGATACGGATATCACAGCTCATGGCAATTTCACATCCTCCGCCTAAAGCAAAACCGTTAACGGCTGCTATGACCGGAAGAGGAAATGTTTCAATTTTTCTGAAGACATCGTTTCCTTTTTTCCCGAAAGCTTCTCCCTCTTCCTTGGTAAGGGTACTCATTTCTCCAATATCGGCACCTGCTACAAAGGATTTTTCACCGGCTCCCGTCAGTACCATACATCTGGTAGCCGTTAAATCAACCGCATCGAATACCTCATTCAATTCTTTTAATACCGTACTGTTTAATGCATTTAATGCTTTTGGACGGTTAATGGTAACTACTCCAACCTGCCCCTGTTGTTCATAAGTAACGAATTCCATAAGAAATCTCCTTTCCCTATCTTTTTTACGTTAATGGCTTAATCCTTAATCTCTTTTTACAATTGCGGAGCATCCCATTCCACCACCGATGCAAAGGGTAGCCAAACCGGTTTTTGCATCTCTTTTTTGCATTTCATACAATAATGTGACAAGAATTCTGCAGCCGGATGCGCCTACCGGATGGCCGAGGGCAATTGCTCCTCCGTTTACGTTTAATTTACTTAAATCGAAGCCTAAATCTTTTCCTACGGCAACAGACTGGGCAGCAAATGCTTCATTTGCTTCTATTAAATCAAAATCATTTATATTCATTCCTGTTTTATCCAGTACTTTTTTGGTCGCTGCCACAGGGCCTATTCCCATAATTTTGGGATCCACACCGCCAAGGGCACCGGCAATCCAGGTAGCCATTGGTTTCACGCCAAGTTCTTTTGCCTTCTCTTCACTCATAACGACAACAGCTGCCGCACCGTCATTAATACCGGAAGAATTAGCTGCCGTTACCATGCCGTCTTTCTTGAAAGCCGGCTTTAATTTAGCTATCCCCTCTGCTGTCACACCGGCACGGGGGCCTTCGTCCGTATCAAACATTACCGTCTCTTTTTTTACTTTAACAGGCACCGGGACGATTTCATCCTTAAATTTGCCTTCCTTCATCGCTTTTTCAGTTTTCTGCTGGCTGTCCGCAGCAAATTTATCTAATTCTTCACGGGTAAGTCCCCATTGTTCACAGATATTTTCTGCTGTGATCCCCATATGATAGTCGTTAAAAGCATCCCATAATGCATCATTTACCATGGTATCAATCATTGGTGCATTTCCCATTCGATAGCCATATCTTGCATTTCTTAATGCGTAAGGAGCCATTGACATGTTTTCCATTCCGCCTGCCACAACAATGTCTGCTTCTCCTGCTTCAATCATAGCCGCTGCCATATTGACACATTTTAATCCCGATCCGCATACCACATTAATCGTAAGTGCCGGCACCTCATAAGGTAATCCCGCTTTAACAGATGCCTGTCGGGTTACATTTTGTCCTAATCCCGCCTGGATAACACACCCCATCAACACTTCATCAACAGCATCGGGAGCTACACCGGCTCTGTTCAAAGCTTCTTTTATCACGATTGCTCCTAAATCTGCCGCCGGTGTATTACTTAAGGCACCGCCCATTTTACCGATTGCCGTACGACATGCACCTGCTAATACAACTTTCTTTGCCATTGTTAATTCCTCCAATTATAAAGATTCTTTTATGACCAGTTACTGTTCGACAATTGATTGTTATTTTTTTGACATTGTCGTTTGTGTTAATATTATCACACAGCACTGGTTTTTGCAACACAAAACCCGGATTAACTTTATGAAATAATCAATATATTGTGCCCCTTTTTTATTTTTTTATTAACAGGAATAATGTAAACTTCCCGGCATCAGAAGGTAGTGGCATTTTCCTTATGCATTCGTGTGCATCCCCCTGAGGGTTTGATTATAAGAAATAATAAATTAAAAAAGCTGCCGCTCAAGCATGTTACTTGCGGCAGCTGATTGTTACTATTCAAAAGCTGTTGGTTCTTTTTATAAATCCGGCTCTATGATTCCATACGTATTTCCTTTTCTCTTATATACGACATTAACCTGTTCTGTTTCTGCATTAAAAAAAACATAAAAATTATGTCCCAAAAGCTCCATTTGCACACAGGCATCTTCCGGATACATAGGTTTAATATCAAATTTTTTTGTTCTTACGATATTAACGGCATTATCATCCGGGTATTCCTTTTCCATAAATTCCTGCTTAAAAAAGGATGCCGCCTGTTTTTGGCTAATTAATTTATTTTTATACTTTTTAAGTTGTCTTTCAATTACTTCTTCCACTAAATCAATAGAAACATACATATCATTGCTTACCTGTTCGGAACGGATGATATTTCCCTTTACGGGTATGGTAACCTCTATTTTTTGCCTTTCTTTTTCCACACTAAGTGTTACATTCACTTCTGTCCCGGGAGTAAAGTACTTTTCCAATTTCCCAATTTTTTCATGAATAGCACCTTTTAAGCCTTCGGTTACATCTATGTTCTTTCCGCTTATAATATAACGCATGCTGTCCAACTCCTTCCTTGTATTGGTGTCCTTATTATACCATATTATAACGTAAATACAAACCTGTTATTACACTCTGTTGAACTCTGTTTAAAATGGATTTAAGATATGGTTCGACATATTATAAAATGGATTTTATTTTTTAGACATTTTTATTTGGTTTTTTAAATATTTTGACGATTTATTTGTCAATACTTTTTCTTATCTTTTTTGACATGAAACTACTTTTATTATTTCTATACAAAACGTCTGTTCCTTTAGTTACCATAAAATTCGCGTTAATTTGTTTGAATTCTTGTGGATAATGTGTATAACTTAGTGTATAACTCCAATTTATAAGCTTTTCCACCTTTTTTCTTGTGGATAACTTCTGCAATAATAATTTGACATAATATCACAATATTATTAAAAATATTACAACTTTGTGCATTGTGTATAAGGTCAGTATTTATAGGGTTTTAGCGAAATTTTAATTGTTCTGTTTTTATGTAAAAATTAATGTAAACTTTATATTCATTGTACCGGTACCGCGTAAAAAATCCCTGGAGTTTTATCTATTGCTCCAAGGATTCTTAATCTTACGCTATCTATTAATATATTCTTCTTACGGTAATAACATTTCTATAGGCCGCAGGAGAAGTTACCTTTATTCCCGTTGCTGCCGTACTTGCATGTACCACGGAATTGTTGCCTATATAAATCGCCGCATGACCGCTATAACAAATAATATCACCGGGCTGTGCATCTGCAAGACTGACTTCATATCCCATACTTCTCAATGCACTGGAGGAATGCGGCAGGGATATTCCAAAGTTGGCATAAACACTCATAACAAACCCGGAGCAATCTGCACCGTTGGTCAAACTGGTTCCGCCATATACATAAGGGTTACCAACAAACTGAAGTGCATAATTAGCCACTGCCTGTCCATTGCTGCTGGCAGGTGCCGAATTCTGCGGTGCAGTTGAAGTACTGCTGCTTTTGCTGCTGCTTGCTGCTGTCTTTTTCTTAGATGCTGCTGTTGCTGCGGCAGCGGCCTGTCTTTCGGCTTCTTCCTTTGCCAGTCTGGCTTCTTCCTCTTCCTTCGATTCTGCCTGTACAAAAATAGTGGATAAATTAACATAATCCGTTGATACGTAACCTTCTCCCTCTTCAATGGATACCTTTACCCATCCGTCTGATTCTTCCGTTACGTCAAGTTCCTCTTCTATGGGAACCAGTCCCAATACAGCCGATTCCGTACTCGGTTCCTGTCTTACCTTAAGGGTTGTTGTATTAACCACTCCTACCCTTCTGCCGACAACCTTTGCCAGCTCCGCTGCGGCATCACCGGTAACTACAAATTCCGTCTTTACATAGCCGTCTACATTACCGGATTTAATGCGGTACCAGTCTCCCTCTACTCCCAAAATAGTAGCTGCAGAATTATTATAAAGCTTACCTACCACTTCTCCTTCTTCACTAGGCATACTTCTGCAGTTTACGTAATTTGTAACCTGAGCGATTGCTATGTCGGCATATTCCGATTTAACCGGGTTAACCTCTTCCTCCGTTGCCTTAACTAATTGTACATCCTGAGGAATCAGGCATTCACTTAATGCTAAAGTCAGGCCTGCCCCGG
Source organism: uncultured Lachnospiraceae bacterium (assembly GCA_946409475.1). Taxonomy (GTDB): domain Bacteria; phylum Bacillota; class Clostridia; order Lachnospirales; family Lachnospiraceae; genus CAMJWQ01. The sequence goes on along the minus strand of CAMJWQ010000031.1, from coordinate 11,813 downwards.
GAAGATTCTCATTCGTATTACTTGCTTTCACCTCTAAAGGGTGAACCGCTATGTACATGCTGCTTACCAGACATAGGGCAGCTGCCCTTATTACTTTGGTTTTCATCAACGACCTCCATACGGCTCAGTAATAATTGTTACAATTTTGTTACATTTATGTATTAAATATAACATATCCATTACAAGCTGTCAATCATAGTCGGGACAAACCATTAATTTCCTGTTACTATTCGGCCATGTAAAAAAGAGTGTGCAAACTGACCGTGAGTGCTTTCACTCTTTCGTAAAACAATTGGCATATTCGTATATTCCGGCACACTATGAATGGTATGGCTGAAGCCGCTAAAAAAATATGATTTACATCAGGCTTTTTCTCTATGCTTTACTCTTCCTGATCTCAGCTATCAGTGCCGGAACAACCTCAAACATATTGCCTGCGATTCCGTAATCAGCCACGCCAAAAATTGGAGCGTCACCGTCTTTATTAATCGCTACTATAATATCTGCCGAAGACATCCCTGCCAAATGCTGAATGGCTCCGGAGATACCACATGCAATATAAAGTTTTGGCCCTACGGTCTTACCTGTCTGTCCTACCTGATGAGAATGTGAAATCCATCCATTATCAACTGCGGCTCTGGATGCACCGACTGTTGCTCCCAGTACCTCTGCCAGTTCCCTGATACATGCGAATCCTTCGGAGCTGCCTGCCCCACGGCCTCCTGCTACAATAATACCGGCACCCTCCAGGTCAACTAATTCTCCTGCCGCTTCTCGGATTACCTCTCGTATTTCCGTGCGAATTTCCTCTGCCGCCACATGGAAATCTTCCCGCATGATTTCTGCTCTGTTCTCTGCCGCCGCTTCTTTCTTAAAGACGCCCGGGCGAACTGTACCCATCTGCGGCCGTGCCTCCGGACACATAATGGAAGCCATCAGATTTCCTCCGAATGCAGGACGCGTCCAAATAATACACCCGCTCTCTTCATCAATATCCAAATCGGTACAGTCTGCGGTTAATCCGGTCTGAAGTCTGCTGGAAAGACGAGGTCCCAGATCGCGTCCATAAGCCGTTGCACCTATCAGCATACTGGTCGGACCATATTTCTCCACAAGATAAGCCAGAGCCTTCGTATATGCATCTGTGGAATAGGTCTTATACTCCTCCCCATCCACTGCAATAATCTTATCCGCTCCATGCTCTCCCGCATCAGCAATTGCCGCCTCAGGTTTACAGCCAATCACAACCGCCGTCAATTTTCCGCCCTGCTTATCGGCCAGCTTACGCCCGGGCCCCAGCAGCTCTATTCCGGCATTTTTGGCTGAGCCATCCTCATTTGTCTCCACAAAAACCCATATATCCTTTGTTTTCACGTCCATTTTTAATCCTCCCTGTTATGCAGCAATCTCTTACCTATATAATATGAGCTGCACTTAACATTTCACATAGTTTCCTGCCGGCTGCTTCGCCACTTTCTTCTTCGATCCTGATTCCGCCCTTTTTCTGTTCCGGAACAAAAGTTTTTTTCACCTTCGTTGGTGAACCCTTTAATCCTATTCTTGATAAATCAATATCCTTAAAATCCTCTGCGGTCAGTTTTGCTATCTCTGCCTTCTTAGCAGCCATCTTCCTCTTAACAGTAGGAAATCTCGGTTCAAAGTCAGGCTTCGTAAAAGTGACGAGACATGGCGTCTTCACCCCCACTACATGATTTTCATCTTCTGCCTCACAAAGTATCTCCAGTCCGCCTTCCTCTTCCTTTGCCGTCAAGGCATAAGTCACCTGCGGATATCCCAATTGCTCGGCTATTTCCGGACCAACTTGTGCCGTATCTCCGTCAATTGCCTGTTTACCGCAAAATACGGCATCAAATTTACCCTCTGATTCCTCAATTTTCTTTATGGCATTCATTAAAATATAGCTTGTGGCCAGTGTATCGGAGCCTCCAAAGCATCTATCGGAGATCAGATAAGCCTTATCTGCTGCTATTGCCAAACATTCACGCAGAGCATTCCCTGCCTGTTCCGGCCCCATTGACATTACAACTATCTGTGTCTTAAGGTTCTCATCCCTGATTCTTGCTGCTGCCTCCAAGGCATACCCGTCAAAAGGATTTACAATGCTTGGAACACCATCACGAATCAATGTATTTGTTACCGGATCAATTTTAATTTCCGCCGTATCCGGCACTTGTTTTACACAAACTAAAATGTTCATCTCATTTCTCCTCTTCTTTTCCTGCCGCAGTCTTATAGTCTGTCGCACACTTTTCCCGGATTTAATATGTTCTTTGGATCAAACACATCTTTGATTCCTTTCATCAGCCGGATAGCAACCTCTCCCATCGCCTCTTCCAGGTATTTCACCTTACCCATTCCAATACCGTGTTCCCCGGAAATCTGTCCGCCAAGTTCCATTGCTTTGGAATATAAAAGCGACATGAATTCATCGGCCTGTTTTCCAAATTCTTCTGGGTCCATATCATTTGAGCACGTATAAATATGTAAGTTTCCATCACCGGCATGTCCAAAATATTGCACCTGAAAATCATAATTACTCTTTATCCCGGCTATATAATCAACATAATCTGCTATTCTGTTCACCGGTACAACAACGTCACATTCATCCAGCATTTTTGTCTGCTCCTCTATTCCTTCAAGAAATGATGAACGGGCTGCCCAGATATCTTTCATCTTAGGAGGTGTATCCGCAATCAGTACATCCAATGCTTCATTTTCAAGGAAAACCTCCGCCGCTTTTTCTACGATAACATCCAGTTCCTCTTCACTGTCCCCATCAAATGTAATTAACAGATAGGCACCGGCCTCTGTTCCTTCAACTTGTCTTGGAAAGGTCTGTTTTCCCAGAAACTTTTCTGAAGAAACAAGAATTTCCTTTTCAAAAAATTCTAATGCCTGAGGCTTAAATCCACTCATAAACATTTTGGGAACCATGGCAGTACATGCGTGTAAATTTTCAAACGGAACCATCAGACTGACTGCTGCCTTTGGAGCCGGAATCAGCCTAAGTGTTATTTCCGTAATGATTCCAAGGGTTCCCTCCGAACCACATATTAAATTTGTCATACTGTATCCTGAGCTTGTCTTGGAAACCGTTGCGCCAAAACGGGTAATCTCACCTGTTGGCAGAACAACAGTCAATGCCCTGACGTAATCTCTTGTACAGCCATATTTCACCGCACGCATGCCACCTGCATTCGTTGCCACATTACCGCCAAGTGTTGCCAGCTTCTCTCCGGGATCCGGCGGATACATACAGCCATGTTCCATAGCATCTTCTGCCAGTTGCTGCAGCAGAACACCAGGCTGTACAGTCACTGCCATATTCTCAAGATCATAACCTAATATCTTATTCATCCTCATAGTACATAGAACAACGCCTCCACAAATTGGCGTACATCCGCCAACAAGACCTGTTCCCGCTCCCCGCGTTGTCACCGGGATATTATTTTCATAACAAATTTTTACTATGCCTGCGATTTCCTCCGTAGATAAGACATCGATAGAAGCTTCCGGCATGTGTACACCATAGGCCGGCATTTCGTCCCTGGCATAATCCGGATTGATATCTCCGCCGGTTACCACTCTTCCTGGTGCCGCCTTCTCCAATTCCGCTATTATTTCAGGCGTAATCACGTTATACTCTCCCATTTCTTTTCCCTCTTTTTATTTTTCTATTTTTGACGAAATAGTCACATATTTCGTTTTCATTCACGATTCTCGCATGCTTTGCTTTTTGGAACATTTTTCTCCCGTTCTATTTAATATCTCTTCATTAATTACAGCATCTCCATTTTAAAATATCGGCACACGTATATATAACATGTGCCGATATCTAAGTTGTTCCTATCTAACAATATTATTCCATATCCGCCAGAAGCTTATCGATCTTAGCTTTATTAGCCGCATCAAGTTCCCCAAGAGGTTTTCTGGGAAGACCGGCAAAGTCAAGACCCTGTGCCTGTAATGTATATTTACAGATTTCCTGCCAGTGCGGAACACCATTTACTTTGTCATGGAAGAAATAGTCGATATATGGCTGGATATTATTCTGTGCTTTCATCGTAGCTTTAACATCTCCCGCAAATGCCGCATCTTGAATGGCACGGCATTGTTCAGGCAGAACCGCAGGGAATCCGGATAACCATCCATCTGCGCCGCACAGTAAGCCTTCGGCTGCACAATAATCATGTCCATAGAATACTTGAAGTTTATCACCACAATGATATTTCAATTCATGTACCCTGTTTGGATCACCATGTGCTGCCTTGATACATTGAATCGTGCCGTCGTCAACAAGTTCTTTTACTTCCGGAACCGTTAATTCATAACCGGCGAACCATGGATTGTTATAAACCATAATGTCAATGTCAAGACCTGCACGAAGATCTCTAAAGTGCTGCATAACCGCCTTTTTATGAGGATTCAAATAGAATGGAAGAATTACCATTACACAATCCGCACCATGTTCCTGTGCGAATTGGCTCATTTTTAATGTATTTAAGGTGTCATAACGGCCTGTACCGCAAATCAATGGTACCTCGCCTGCCAAGAAGCCGGATACATGAGCGATGATTTCCCTTTGTTCTTCCATGTTCATCGCAATATTTTCACCTGTGCTGCCGCATACGGAAATGGATTGTGCTCCATTGTCCAGCAACCATCTTAAGTACTTCTCCATACCTGCCTTGTTGTAAGTTTGATCCGCATTCCAAATTGTCATTGATGCCGGTGTGATACCATAAGCTTTCTTTACGTCTTTCATAATTGTTTCCCCTTTCACTCTCTTTTTTTAATTTAATATTTTAAATAAAAAATTTTTTATTTTAAATTATACTTTAGCCACCTTTATTAAACCATAAATCCTGTAAAAAATCAATAAAAAAATTTAAAATTTTTTATTTAGTATACCGGCTTAAAGAAATATAAGTCTGCAGAAGGCATGCAAATCAACCTCCCAAATATGCTTTTACAATCCTGTCACTCTTTGATAATTCCTCGCTGGACCCCTCTATGACTACACGTCCGTTCTCCAGGACATAACATCTGCTGGATACCTCCAGTGCCATAAAAGCATTTTGCTCAACTAACAAAATTGGAATCTTCTTTTCTTTGTTTACACGTTCGATAATGTGAAATACATCATCTACAATTACAGGTGCAAGTCCCAGAGACGGCTCATCCAGCATAAGCAGCTTGGGATCGGCCATCAAGCCTCTGGCAATGGCAACCATCTGCTGTTCACCGCCGCTTAAAGAACCTGCTTTTTGTGATTTACGGTCTCTAAGCTTTGGAAATAACTCATACATCTCCTCAATTTTATCATTCATTCCCTGCCTGGTTCTTCTAATTGAATAGCTGCCCATTTCAAGATTTTCAAGAACCGTCATTTTGGGAAAAATCTCACGGCCCTCCGGTACCTGAATAATCCCGTCCCGCGTTGTTATATACGGTTTTTGATTCGTAATATTCTTCCCATTAAATGTAATCCTTCCATTTTTTCCATACACAATACCGGAAATCGCATTCATCAATGTTGATTTTCCAGCACCATTGGAGCCAATAATGGATATAATATCATCATCCCCTATTTCGAGGGAAATGTCATGCAGGGCACAGATTTTATCATAATATGCATCAATATGTTCTACTTTAAGCATAATTTCCCTCCTATTCCTCTGCCATCTTTTGTTTATACTTTTCACCCAGGTAGGAAGCGATTACTTCCGGATTGTTTTGAATCTCCTGCGGCGTTCCTTCCGCAATCAGTTTTCCAAAGCTTAAAACTGTGATGTAATCACTAATTGACATAATAACATCCATATTATGTTCAATCAGGAAGAACGATAACCCTTCCCCATAAGCCGCCTTAATTACTTTAATCAATTCCCCTCTCTCGGAAGGGTTCAGGCCGGCCGCCGGTTCATCCAGCAGGATTAGTTTCGGATCTGTCATCATGGCTCGTCCGATTTCTGATATTTTCTGCCTCCCATAGGGAAGATTCTGCATCAATTCATTTCTCAGCTCATATAAGCCTAATTTTTTTAATATATTTTCGGCTTTTTCTTTCAGCATTTCCTCTTCACGTTTTGCACCGCGAATGTCAAAAATTGTTCGCAGTGCTCCAAGCTTTGTACACTGATGTCCACCGACCATAACATTTTCCAATAATGTCATCGTTGGAAACACTTTGATGTTCTGAAAGGTTCTTCCTATCCCAAGTCTTGCAATTTTATAGGTAGGCATTCCCGTAATGTCATGACCGTCAAATTCAATTGTTCCGGAGGTAACGCTGTGTACTCCTGTTATCATATTGACTGTTGTAGTCTTGCCTGCACCATTCGGTCCGATCAAGGCATGAATGGTATTTTCTTTCATGTCCAGATTAATGGCATCCACCGCACGTAATCCCTGAAACTGTTTTGTAGTATCGGTCAATTTTAATAGGCTTCCCATACTATTCACCGCCTCCCATTTCTCCGGTAATATGTTCACGCTTCCGAAGCTTCTTTACCATCTTTCTGATTACTTTTATACCGGCAAACATCCAGCCCTCCGGAAAGAAAATGGCACCAACCAATACGATGGTACAGAAAATCAGCTGATAATAGTTTTCAAATACTCTTAATATTTCCGGCAGAATCGTAACAACAGCAGCTCCAAATATATTTCCTACTACTGATCCAAGACCACCTACCATTAACATAATGACAAAGTTAGTTGATAAATCTATTGTAAATGAGGACGGATTAATATATCCCATAAAATGAGCATATAATGCGCCTGCAATACATCCATAAATGGCACAAACCGTAAATGCAAGAATCTTGCAGGATGCTATATTCACTCCACTCATTTCAACCGCATCCGCATTATCACGAAGAGATTTAAAGATTCTTCCCCATTTTGAGTCGGCAAGCCGGTATGCACAAAAAATACCAAACGCTACAAATACAGCAAACAAATAGTACATTTTTGTCTGTGTATCAAATACATATCCCGCTAATGAATAGTACGGAATATTACGAATGCCCGTCGTTCCACCTGTTACGGAAACCCAGTTGGCCGCAACTAATCTCACGACCTCCGAAAAGCCGATCGTGGTAAGTGCAAGATATACACCTTTCAAACGAAGACTGGGGTATCCAAGTCCCCGCCCTACTAAAAGCCCCATTACGATTGCCAGCACTAATCCAATCCACGGACTTATTCCATAAGAGGTAGCAGCAACCGCTGTTGCATAGGCTCCCAGTGCAAACATACCCGCAGTTCCAAGATTCATCTGGCCTGTCAGGCCTGTGATGAAATTCAATCCTAAAACAACTACCGTATAAATTAACACTTTATTCATAACCATAATCTGATAATCCGTTGTCAAAATCCATGGAAGAATAAGAACAACTGCGGCTGCGGTACAAATCAAAATAATATTTCTCTTTTTATTATTCATTGTATTTGATTTCTTTTCCATCGTTATCCCTCCTTATGCTCTTTTGCCAAGGAAGCCGCTGGGTCTGACAACCAGGAATACAATCAGTAATACAAAGGACACCACATCTTTATATACCGCCGGTAAAAACAGAACGGATAAGTTTTCAACAACTCCTATAAATAAGCCGCCAACTATTGCTCCCGGCAAATAGCCAAATCCACCGATTACACCTGCCGAAAAGCCTTTAAGACCTATGCTGGCCGCTAAAGTTGTTGTTACATTAAACAGTGGTATGACCAATATTGCTATAATCGTACAAATAATGGCACTAATACCTGTTGTGATACAAATATTCTGAGTAACATTGATTCCCATGAGAGAGGAAGCTCTCTTATTTTGTGCTACGCACCGCATGGCCTTCCCAATTTTTGTAAAAGTCATAAATAATTGAAGCGAAACAGCAACCAATATTGATACTATCATGATAATAATATTTGCTTTTGATATCTGTGCGGAACCAATGCTTACAGTTCCGGTCATAAATCCGGGCAGAGTAAATGGAACAGGTCCCCAAATCAACCGTATCAGCTCGGCAATAATTCTTCCAAGGAGCATAGTTCCCATAACTGCGAAAATATTTGACCGCATATTCCTCAGAGGGTTAAATATTCCCTGCGCAATTAATGCACCAAGAATCCCCATCGAAAGAAATGTTAAGAAAATAGCGATTGGATAATTAATGTTCAGTTTAATAATCATGGTACCTGCAAAAATATATGCGCCTAAGGTAATTAACCTGTCATGGCTAAAGTTCAAGAGCCCGGAAGAATTCCAGACTAATGTGTACTCTATTCCTACCAAGGCATATATAAAACCTATTGCAATACCACTAATAATATATTGAATAATTGTAGCAGCCATTCAAATCCTCCTATACTTCCAGAAACAATAGTTACAATTCATATGTATATCCGCAGAGCTGAAAAGCTCTGCGGGCTTTCATTGTTTTCAATTGCCTGATTGCTACTCAACGGAAATTGCTTCTTCAAATACTACTTCTTTATTTACGATTTTTGCCACATTAACATTGTGAATTAAATCATTAACATCATCACAGGAAGCCGTACCGTTTGGTAAAGTAAGGTCCTTTGTCTTCTTAACCTGTTCCATAATAGCTGTTGGATCGTCAGTTCCTGCGGCTTTAATAGCCTCAAGTAATATCACTGTTGCTCCATAATAGGAAGCTGCATATAATTCAGGCTCTATACCATATGCTTCCATAAATGCATTCTTGAATTCCTGAACAGCCGGATCATCGCTTGAAGAGACATAATCAGTTATACCATACCAGCCTTCAATATATTCCGGCTCGCAAATATCAATAACCTGATTCATTGTAACCCCCGGTGAGCTGACAACCTTGACATCTAATCCCAATTCATAAATCTGTCTGGCATTAATTGCCAATTCGGCATCGTGTGTCCAGATAATCAATGTATCCGCACCATCTGATTTCATTTGCATTAATTGCGCCGTAAAATCTTTGTCGCCCGTATTGTGTCCCTGTTCTACATAATCAACGCCGTTTTTTTCACAATACGCTTTAATTACCCCTTCCGCACCTGTTCCAAAATCATCATTATTAAACAACATTCCAATTTTTTGTGAGCCCAATTTATTGACTGCATATGCTACCGCTGCTTCAGCAAAAATACTGTCGGAAGCACGGCATCTAAAAAGATATTGGTCACCAAGCTCGCTGATCTTAGGGCTGGTCCCACCTGTAAATGTCGGAACTCCACCCGCTTCGATAACAGCTTCCACTGCCATGGCATTGGTACTTCTATGTGGTCCTATAATACCGCATACTCCCTGGCTGATTAATTTGTTAGCACAGGTAACAGCCATATCCTGTGTGGTCTGATCATCTAATATTGTCAAATTAATCTGGTGTCCATCAATTCCGCCTTCTTCATTGAACTGATCAACTGCTAACTGAACGCCCTGATTCATGCGTTCTCCGTTTAGTGGATTATCACCTGTAATCATGGAAATCAAGCCAATTTCGATGGTATCCCCAGACCATCCTGTTCCTGCTTCCTTAGAATCCGTTTCCGTACCGCCACCTCTTGATGCTGTCTCTGTTGAACCGCCGTTTGCCGGGCTTCCACATGCCGTAAGTGTCAGACTCATGATCCCCACTAAGATAATTGCTACTAATTTTTTCCTCATATACCTTCTCCCTTCTAACTCCATTACAGAATCCAATTCATTCCGGCTCCAATTTGTTCCAATAAAGCCGTATCTCCTTCAACAGTAACCTTACCAACATACTCTATTAAAGTATCCATTTGATCCATTGGGAACCCTACTTCTTTCAAGCTTACCGGTATTCCAATTGTACGAAGCAATTCTTTTGTATCTTTAATTTCCCGGTCGGAGCTTCCGTTTACCGACATTTGCAATGGAATTGCAAGCCCTACGATCTCTCCATGCAGATATTGCTTTCTGATGTTCTTATGCATAAAGCAGATCGCATCATAAAAATTATGTGCAATCGCCAGCTGTTTTCCACCAGTCGACAAATCCGATACCATTCCTGTCAGCATGATATTCATATTAATGAAATTATCTACCAGCATACTATCTTCTTTAGCCGTATACTGCTTAACCGCGTCTGTGCTTTCCTGCATATAATGACTGTATGTATAGTCCGCAATCATAGTGGCAATTTCTGAAGTAGACGCCATTCCCTCTTTACCCAGGCGCTGCATGGTAAACAAAAACTCCGGTTTCTTTGCCATTGCATCCGCAATTCCTGAAGCAAAGAAACGTTTCGGGCAATCATCAGCCACCACATCCAGATCCACGATCACTCCGCTTATTTCGTGTTTTAAAAACTCACTGCGGTCAACATGACCGTCTTCTCCATATACTACGTACAAAACTGCATAAGCCGCACAGGTTGCGGCAGATGTCGGAACCGTAAAAATAGGAATATCTAACATATCTCCTGCAGCCTTTGCAATATCAATAACACGTCCTCCTCCAATTCCTGCAACCAGCTGGCAGCCCTGCTCCTTTATTCTCTCCGCTACTTCATAAAAACTCCTTTCTGTGGAAGGACCTGTAAAGGTTTCTTCTACGAATCCAATATTCTGTTCCCCTAAACTATTGATGATTTTTTTTTCAACCTTTTGTTTCACTGTCTCATCAGCAAATAGCAGATATATTTTCTTTCCAAAGGGCATTACTTCTTTGCCTATGAGTTTTAACGCTCCATGATGCTGGAAATATCTTCCGGCACCTACTTGAATATGATTTCCTTCAAACAAATCAAATACCTCCTTGTCGATTATTTTGGCTTTGTAAATAAATTTAAAATTTTTTTATTTGAAGGATAAAAAAAGCCCTTTGATGCTATTGACAATTCAAAAGGCTAGCACGCATTTATATGTTTATTATATTATGATAATATTTTATTATCTTCAATAATCTTTGCAATCTTGGTAATATGTTTCTCCATGCAGGAAAGTGCTCCGTCTAAATCTCTTTCATATAATGCTTTCAACAATATATCGTGATCATCTACCGTATCATTAAAATTACGTTTCATAAGAGGCAGTACTAAATAGTTTGCAATTGTAAAGCGGCCCTGTATTCGGGAAAATAAATCTAAAAGAACATTATTGCCAACTCCGGTAACCAATGCCTTATGAAATCTCAAATCAGTTTTTGAAAAATCTAAATATCTCTTTTCCTTCAGACATTCCTTACAGCTCTTTTGAATAACAGTTAATCGTTCATATGTCTTTTTAAACGTTTCTTCTGCGGAAAATATTTCTCTGACAGCATATTGTTCAATCAATAATCTTACCTTACATATATCTTCTATATCCTTTAATTCATATACAGGAATCTCCACTCTGCCATTGCTCTTACTGTCAAGAATATTTTCATTTACCATAATCTTGATTGCCTGTACGACCGGTGTCCGGCTCACCTCATATTTTTGGGCTAAATCACTGATATTTATTGTCTCACCCATACTAAAATCGCCCGCAATTATACTGTCAAGTATTCTATCATATAAGATTGTGTCCAAATTACTTTTTATTCTCAATATTTCTATACCTCATCTTCTATTTTCCTATTAAACCGTAACACATTTTTGATCAAATTGCAATAAAATTTAAAACTTTAAATTTATTTTTTGTGGCTTCTTACCATTTACACTCAATTTAATCTTAAACTTCCAATTATCATTGCAATTGCGACGGTAGTCGTTGTTGCCTAGTGTGCTGACCGCTTGGCACTTGGACTAATGGCGCAGAATGAATTTTCAGTCTGCAAGGCGGAG
>CAMJWQ010000030.1 GCA_946409475.1 uncultured Lachnospiraceae bacterium | reverse complement strand
GCTCTTTCCTATGCCATGGATCGGAAATCGGACAGGGAGGAAAGCGTCCGTCTGGCCGTGGCTGCCTCCGCGGGAGCCGTTATGACAGAGGGAACGAAGCCGCCGGTGCGGGACCTGGTAGAAACGCTGAAAAAACAGGTACAGATCATAAAGGTTCATGAACAATAAAGGAAAGGGCATAAAGGGGGGAAGCTATGAAAACAAAAGCCGTAAGAATGTATGGAAAGGATGACTTAAGATTAGAGGAATTTGAGCTGCCGGAAATAAAAGAGGATGAGATACTGGTAAAGGTCATAAGCGACAGCATTTGTATGTCCACCTATAAGCTGGTAAAGCAGGGGAAAAAGCACAAGCGTGCGCCGCAGAATATGGACACCCATCCGGTAATCATCGGCCATGAATTTTCGGGGGACATAGTGAAGGCAGGAGAAAAATGGAAGAGGCAGTTTCGGCCCGGAGAAAAGTTTGCTTTGCAGCCGGCACTGAATTATAAGGGAAGCCTGGCGTCACCCGGGTATTCTTATGAATACTTCGGAGGGGACTGTACTTACTGCATTATTCCTCGGGAGGTTATGGAGCTTGGCTGTCTGCTGCCCTATAAAGGCGAGGCGTATTTTGAGGCTTCTTTGGGAGAGCCTGTGAGCTGTATCATAGGCGGTTATCATGCCAATTATCATACCAATAAAAAGGATTATCATCATGCCATGGGGACAAAGGCAGGGGGGAACATTCTTATTATCGGCGGATGCGGCCCCATGGGACTGGGAGCCGTAAGCTACGGGCTGTATACACCTGACCGCCCTAAACGCATAGTGGTTACGGATATTTCAAAAGAACGCATAGACAGAGCCGCAGAGATCATATCGGAGGAAAAGGCGAAGGAGGCAGGCGTGGAGCTTTTATATGTCAATACGGCTTCCTTGGAGGATCCTCTTTCCTATCTGCGTCATTTGACGGAAGGAAGAGGCTATGACGATGTCTTTGTTTATGTACCTCTTAAGGAGGCGGCGGAAATGGGAGATAAGCTCCTGGCCTTTGACGGATGCATGAATTTTTTTGCGGGACCTTCGGACCCGGATTTTAGAGCGGAAATCAACTTATACAACTGCCATTATACAAGCACGCATATTTTGGGAACCACGGGAGGCAACAGTGAGGATCTTATAGAAGCCATCGACCTTTCGGCCAGGGGATTCATAAATCCTTCCGTAATGGTGACCCATATAGGCGGCCTGGACAGTGCGGCCGATACGACACTTCGGCTTCCGGAAATTCCCGGAGGGAAAAAGCTGATCTATACCCAGCTTTCCATGCCCCTTACGGCAATTGAGGACTTTGAAAGGCTGGGAGAATCGGATCCTTTATTTGCCGGGCTGCATGAAAGCTGTAAAAGGCATAAGGGCCTGTGGAACAGGGAAGCGGAGAAGCTGTTATTAGAGAGCTATCCTATAGGATAAAAATTGCTGGGGAGGGAAGTAGGCTATGGTCAGTCAAAAGGTAACAATTATAAATCCGTCAGGTATACATGCAAGACCTGCCGGAGAGCTGGCAAAGGTTGCTAAGCTTTGTAATTCGGAGGTGATGCTGTTGGTAAAGGACAGGGCCCTCAATGCGAAAAGCGTATTGAATCTTATGGCAGCCGCCGTCCGGTGCGGAACGGAGATAACGATTCAATGCAGCGGAGAAACGGAAAAAGAGGATTTGAAGAGGATAGTGGAAGCGATAAAGAGCGGTCTGGGAGAAGCGGGGGAAGCCTATGAAGGAAATCAGAGTTAGTAAAAAAGCATCGGAAGGCATAGCCGTGGGCAGGGCTTTTCTGGTAGAAAGGGATATTTTGGTCCCGGTGGAATATGCCGTCGAAGAAGTCCAAAAGGAGGGAGAATGCAAACGCTTTAAGCAGGCCCTCTTGGATTCCGCCGGGGAGCTGAGGGCTCTGTCCGAAAAGGACGAGGTTTTTGCCGCGCATTTAGAGATCGTTAAGGATGAAACCCTGTTTGATGGGGTATGCCAAAAAATAATGGATGAGGGAAAGAATGCGGAAAAGGCTTTTTGGGAAATTATGGAAGACTATATAGCCGTTTTTCAATCCATGGAAGATGAATATATGAGAGAAAGAGCGGCAGATATCCTGGATGTACGCAATCGGATCATGGAGCATTTGAAAGGCAGGAAAAAGTCTTTTCTTTCCGATGAGGGCGATAAGGTCATTCTTGTTGCCGAGAATCTGTATCCTTCGGATACGGCTTTCCTTGATAATCCCCGGGTCCTTGGATTCATTACCCAAAAGGGCAGTATGACGAGCCATATATCCATCATGGCAAAAAACAGAGGAGTGCCGGCTCTGGTAGGAGCGGAGGGAATTTTGGAGGAAGCAAAACAGGATGATCTTATAATTTTAGATGCCGGGGAGGGCAGAATCCTTATTAATCCCGATGAAGGAACCTGCCGTTTGTATAGAGAAAAAAAGCGGCAGGAGGCACTGCGGGCAGAACAATATTTGAGTTCGCTTTCTTTGCCCGCCTGTACAAAGGACGGCAGAAGGGTGAAGGTGTATGGAAATGCAGGGAATTTAGAAGAGGTTAAAAGAGCCGTGGCAGCAGGGATGGAAGGAGTAGGTCTTTTTCGGAGCGAATTTTTATATATGGAAAAGAACCATTTTCCAACGGAGGAAGAACAATACCTGGTATACAGGGAAGGGGCCCGTCTTTGCAAAGAAGGGATTACCATTCGCACTCTGGATATCGGGGGAGATAAAAAGCTGCCTTATTTTTCTTTTGAGGAGGAGGAAAATCCTTTTCTGGGATGGCGGGCCATAAGAATCTCTCTTGCCATGAGGGAGGTATTTAAGGCACAGCTGAAGGCCATTTTGCGGGCGGGCAGTGAGGGAAAGGTGCGGATCATGTTTCCCATGCTCATTTCCTTAGAGGAATGGGAAAAAGCCATGGCAGTCATAGAGGAGTGTAAGGAGGAATTAAAAAGGGAGGGGAAGGCATACAAGTCTCATATACCGGTAGGTATGATGATAGAGACTCCGGCGGCGGTGCTGCTGGCGGAGGAATTTGCCAAAAAAGCGGATTTTTTCAGCATTGGGACAAATGATCTGACCCAATATATATTGGCCATTGACCGGGGAAACAAAAAAATGGCCTCCCAATACGATTACTTTCATCCGGCGGTTCTGTCGGCTGTTCAAATGGCAATACAAGCAGCTCATAATGAAGGTATAGAGGCGGCCATGTGCGGAGAAATGGCAAGCGACGAAAGAGCGGTGCCTATGCTGCTGCAGATGGGATTAGATGAGTTCAGCATTGCACCGTCTCAATACCCGAAGGTAAAGTACCTGATACAAAACAGCTTTTTTCACCCCCATGAATAAAAAATGAAAATAAAAAGCTTGTCATGAAAATCTGATCATGCCTGTTGCAGGAATGCTTCTGGGAGGCATGGATTTTTCCAGCCGGAAGAGTTCCTGGAAGAGGAAGGAATTGCAAAACATAATATGGCAAGGGTGGGACTGACGGAACACATATACAGATTGCTTGCGGATGAGCATTTTGACGGCTTTATTTCACTGCCATTCACACTTTTTTCAAATTTTTTTCACAGAATACACAAATTTTTATTATATGCTTCATTCGTAAACCAAGATACGAAGTACTTTTTCATAGCCGGCAGGGAAACTTGCCGGCATCTCCCTGTTGTAAGGTGAAATTTAGATATTTCCGTTAAATCGGCATAATTGCTGTTTCCTATGATCTTACATACTTTTGCCGGTGATTGGAAAATTCATATTATATTAACTTTATGATATCAAATGTTACATTTGTAATGGTCCATAATTGTGAATTGTATATCATGATGTTCCATATCCCGCTTCCCCTAAAACCATATTTTATAATTATTTTATTTAAGGCATCTATACTTTTTGCATCTATAAACCATACGATATGCTGGTGCTGCAGTCCGATGTTATACTGGTCATAATAAAAATAGGGTGTCTGGGAGTCTTCATCAAATTCAATAGTGCTGTTAAATTCAAGAGCCAGATTCAAAGCGGTATTTAGCGAAAGTGAATTTGCATTGGATTTGTTCGGTATATAGGGTAATTGCCAGTCATAGCTTATAGTAGGCTTGCCTATGATTATTTTATCTTGTGATGCCTTAGTACTTACATAGTCAATTAATGTTTCTATATAATTAATATTACTCACAGGAGCAGGGGGGCCGTAATCAGTGCCCCAGGTAAACCTTAAAAATATCATACCGTTCACGTAGCTATCAAATGCGGAATAGTCAATTTTTTCAATTGTTATTTCATTATCATTGAGCTGCGTTTTATAATTAATGGTAATAAAGAATAAAAAGCCTTCCTGCTGTAAACGTTTTGCTATCCTTTGGACAAAATTTCGGTAAAGTATTTGATTGTCGTTATTTAAATAGTTGAAAACCAAGTTAATGCCGCTATAGCCTTTGCTTTTTATTATATTTACGGAATCATCCATATTCCTTTCCTGATATTTTTCACTTAATAAAATCCTATAGGCCGCTTCCACATTAGGTTCGCCCTGTGGCGTTAATGTAGACAATAGCATGAGGGGAATAGCCCCATATTCCTTAGAGATTTTAATGATTTCCGTATCATCCGTATAATTAGTCATAACCCCTTTTTCCGTAAGTGTGTAATTGTATACGGACAGATATGTTAAGCTGGGTAATGTTTTGATAAGGGTTTCCCTTTTAATAAAAGGATAGGCAAATCCATTTGTTGTAATGCTTTTTTTCGTATCGTAACTTATTACTAATGTTTCACCGGGATATAGAAATTTTCTGTCGGTAAGATAGGAGTTATTTCTTAAGATTTGCATGGGTGTTACATGATAGGAAGCAGCGATGCTTTGCAGGCTGTCTCCCTCCTGAACCGTATGAGACAGCTTAGGATAAGCAATCACAAGCGTTTGCCCTGCAGTTAAGCTATAGGGAGGATCTAACCCATTATCGTATACCAGTTTTACAACAGAAATACCATATCTATTAGCTATGGAATAAATATCATCTCCTCGTTGAACTACATATATTTCCATATATATCCCCAAAATGAGTAGTTGATATATATATATGATAAAGGTCCGGAATAATTAATGAATTGCCTATATTTTGTAAAAAGTACTGAAAAGGAAGATTTTTCATGATATAATGTAACTTATCGGAAGGAAAACAAGCACGACGGTCGGGAGTATTTGTTTTCACCCGATAAGTTAACGAAAGAACGGAGTTCTTGAGTGGTATCAGAAGTGATTTTTGCTTCTGATACGTAACTTATCGGAAGGAAAACAAGCAGAAATGTAAATTAGGAGGCAGCCATGAATCCCATTTATGAAAAATTACAAAAATGCTATGAAAGCCTGTGCACCAAAATTGATTTTGAACCCGTTGTCGGACTGGTGTTAGGCTCGGGCCTCGGCGATTATGCCGATGATATTAAGGTGGAAGCAACACTGGATTATCATGAAATAAAAGGCTTTCCCGTATCTACCGTTGCCGGACATAAGGGGAGATTTATCTTTGGTTATGTGAAAGACATACCCGTTGTGTGCATGCAGGGAAGAGTACACTACTATGAGGGATACCCTATGGAGGAGGTGGTTTTGCCCGTTAGATTAATGAAGAAAATGGGTGCCGGGGTCCTGTTTTTAACGAATGCTGCCGGCGGGATTAATTATGCTTTTAAAGCCGGTGATTTCATGCTGATAAAGGATCATATCGCAAGCTTTGTACCGTCTCCTTTATTGGGAGAAAATGTAGAAGAGTTAGGTGTCAGATTTCCGGATATGAGTCAGGTCTATGATAAGGACTTACAGAAAATGATTAAAAATGTGGCGGAAGAATGTGATATTCCTTTACAGGAAGGTGTCTATGTACAATTAACCGGCCCGGCTTATGAGACTCCGGCTGAAGTAAAAATGTGCCGCGTATTAGGCGGCGATGCGGTAGGTATGAGTACTGCCTGTGAGGCGGTTGCTGCAAATCACATGGGCATGAAGATATGCGGTATTTCCTGTATCAGTAATCTGGCCTGCGGTATGACGGATAAGCCTCTGTCACACAGCGAAGTACAGGAGACAGCGGACAGGGTGGCACCTTTGTTTAAAAAATTAGTTACACAATCAATTATCGCTATTGGAGAAAAAATAAGGTAGTACATGCATGAAGGTAAGCTGTATGCTGATATCCGGTATTTTTCATTAATGATATCACATGGAACGGTAAGGGATTAAGCGAATAATTTTTGTTTGGTATTTTAGTCTGTATTACCTGGCGATTTATGTATTTTTTATGGCTAATCTTTACAAATTCTGTTGAAAAGAAACAGAGGTTGTGCTATGATAGCAAAGAATATAGCGTATCAAATTACGCATATCAGGATATGAAAATAGGAGGTTGATTATGAAGAAGAAATTGATCGGCGCGGAGTTTTGTGTGGGGCTGGCGGCGTCTTTATTAGTGGGATGCGGTTCTAAAGAGGAAACCGGCACGGAAGACACCGCGACAGAAGAAACAACAGAGGAAACGACGGAGGAAACAACGGAAGCGGAAGAACCTGCTGCTGAGGAATCCGCAGACGGTTATGAGCTGGCATTGGTAACAGATATCGGAACCATTGATGACAAATCCTTTAATCAGGGTGCCTGGGAAGGTGTAGTACAATATGCGGAAGAAAATGGTATTACTCGCAAATATTACCAGCCCGCAGAAAAAACGACCGACTCTTACGTAGAAACCATTGAACTGGCAATCGAAGGCGGAGCAAAATTAGTAGTGTGCCCCGGCTATTTATTTGAAGAAGCGATTTATTTAGTACAGGATGAATATCCCGACATTAAGTTTATTTTATTAGACGGTGAACCTCATAATGCTGATTATAGTGAATACAAAACCGGTGATAATGTAATGCCGATTTTATATCAGGAAGATGAAGCCGGTTACTTAGCCGGTTATGCGGCAGTAAAAGACGGTTATACCAAGCTTGGCTTTATGGGCGGTATGGCTGTTCCTGCCGTAATTCGTTATGGATACGGATACTTGCAGGGAGCGGAAGCTGCGGCAAAAGAAATGGGCTTGGATTCTGTGGAAGTTATGTATCATTATACAGGCGGCTTTGATGCGACTCCTGAAGCACAGGCTTTAGCAGCATCCTGGTATGAAGCAGGAACGGAAGTCATCTTCGGCTGCGGCGGCGGTGTAGGTAATTCCGTAATGGCAGCGGCAGAACCCGCATCAAAAGCAGTGATCGGAGTTGACGTTGACCAGTCACCGGAATCTGCTGCCGTAATCACTTCCGCCATGAAACAGCTTTCTGTTTCCGTATATGACGGAATCTCCGATTTCTATGCAGGATCCTTTAAAGGCGGAGAAACAACGGTATTTAATGCTGCAAACGACGGCGTAGGCCTTCCGATGGAAAGCTCGAAATTTAAAATCTTTACGCAGGAAGATTATGATGCGGCTTATGAAGCACTTGTTTCCGGATCCGTCACCTTAATTAATGATACTACGTTAACAACGGATGATTTAGGCTTATCCATTGTAAAAGTAACGGTAGTGGAATAAAAATATAAAAACATAAAAGAATAAACAATGTCAGTTTGATTTACAGCAAAGGGGTGCCAAGGCACCCCTTTTAAAAAATGACAGTTAGGGGGATCCTCGTGGATTACATTATTGAAATGTTGGGAATTACAAAAGAATTTCCGGGAATTATTGCCAATGACAATGTCAACCTCCAGGTAAAAAAAGGGGAAATCCATGCCTTATTAGGCGAAAACGGTGCCGGAAAATCAACTCTCATGAGTGTTTTGTTTGGTTTGTATCAGCCGGAAAAGGGCTGTATTAAATTAAAGGGGAGAGAGGTTAAAATCACAGGGCCTCTTTATGCCAATGAATTGGGAATCGGCATGGTGCATCAACATTTTAAACTGGTACATAATTTTACGGTGCTGCAAAATATCGTATTAGGAATGGAAACGGTAAGAGGCGGCTTTCTGCAGATGAAGGAAGCCAGGGAAAAAATACTTGCGTTATCGGAAAAATATAATTTGGCTGTAGACCCGGATGCTTTTATTTCGGATATAACCGTGGGTATGCAGCAAAGAGTGGAAATTTTAAAAATGTTATATCGTGACAATGAAATCTTAATATTGGATGAACCCACGGCAGTGTTAACCCCCCAGGAAATTGAGGAACTCATGCATGTTATGAGGGGATTGGCAAAAGAGGGAAAATCCATTATTTTTATTACCCATAAATTAAATGAAATTAAAGCAGTAGCGGACCGCTGTACGGTATTAAGAAGGGGAAAATGCATTGATACCGTAAGCGTGCCGGAAACGGATAAGGAAACACTGTCGGAGATGATGGTGGGCAGGAAGGTTAACCTGTTATTGGATAAAAAGGAAGCAAAGCCTGCCGAAGCGGTGCTGCAGGTATCGGATCTTACTGTCAGAGCGAAGCATGAAGGGCATACCAGGGATATCGTAAAAAAGGTGTCCTTTACTGTCAGAAAGGGAGAAATTGTATGTATTGCCGGAATAGACGGTAACGGACAGTCGGAGCTGATCCATGCCATCACGGGACTTTCCCATACGGACAGCGGCAGGGTTATCATAAATGGAGTTGATATGACACAAAAATCCGTACGTTTTAAAAATACGCACGGTCTTTCCCATATCCCGGAGGACAGGCATAAATATGGACTGGTGCTGGATTATAGCCTGGCGGAAAATCTTGTATTGCAGGAGTATTTTGAGCCCGGCTTTCAGAATAAAGGCTTTATCCGTTTTGAAAAAGTAAAGGAACATGGTAAGAGGTTAATTGAGGAGTTTGATATCAGAAGCGGACAGGGCGTAAATACCCTGACAAGGAGTATGTCGGGAGGCAATCAGCAAAAGGTAATCGTAGCCAGGGAAATAGCCAGAAATCCCGAATTGCTCATTGCTGTTCAGCCGACCCGCGGCTTAGATGTGGGAGCCATTGAATTTATTCATAATCAAATAGTGAAACAAAGGGATAACGGTTGTGCTGTTTTATTGGTATCCTTAGAACTGGATGAGGTCATGAACTTAAGCGATCGTATTCTGGTAATTTACGAGGGTGAAATTACGGCAGATTTAAATCCCAAGGAAATAACCGTACAGGAGCTTGGCCTTTACATGTCAGGCTCTAAGAAAGGAGTTGTGAATAAGCATGAAGAATAAGGGGATTAAAATTAAAAAATCTGATTTTGGATTTCTATCTTCGCTTTTTGCCGTATTCGTTGGGCTCTTGTTTGGATTTATAATTTTATTATGCAGTAATGCTTCCCAGGCCGTGCCGGGTTTCCTGACCATTCTTACGGGGGCTTTGACTCATGGGAATAAAGGGGCAGGTCAGGTATTTTATTATGCTACCCCCATTATATTAACAGGGTTATCCGTAGGCTTTGCTTTTAAAACAGGCTTATTTAATATTGGCGCAACAGGGCAGTTCATTGCAGGCTCCTTTGCTGCTGTGGTGGTGGGATTGACCCTGCCTTCGCTGGGAGCCGTTCATTGGACGGTTGCCTTATTGGCCAGTGCCGCGGCGGGAGCCGTTTGGGGAGCCGTACCCGGAATTTTAAAAGCATTTTTTAATGTGAATGAAGTAATATCCTCCATCATGATGAATTATATCGGCTTATATGCAGTTAATTTTACCGTTAAGGGTTCTAAGACCCTGTTTGATTCCTTACGGAATCAATCCCTTCCCTTGCCGGAATCCTCCCATATACCCAAAATGGGGCTAAATCTGTTATTTCCCGATTCCAGTGTAAACGGCGGCATTTTTATTGCCGTATTAGCTGCTTTGGTAATTTATATTATATTGAATAAAACTACTTTCGGCTTCGAATTAAAAGCCGTGGGCTTTAACCGTAACGCCAGTAAATATGCCGGCATCAATGAAAAGAAGAGCATTATCCTGTCTATGGTGATTGCCGGTGCTTTAGCAGGAATGGCCGGTGGATTGCTATATCTGGCAGGCTCAGGTAAACACATTGAAGTGGTGGATGTTCTGCCTGCCGAAGGCTTTACCGGAATCTCCGTAGCATTATTGGGTTTATCAAATCCTTTGGGAATCGTTTTGGCAGGCCTGTTTATTGCCCATATTACTTCAGGCGGCTTTTATTTACAGCTCTTTGAGTTTTCAACGGAGATTATAGATATTATCGTTGCCGTCATTATTTATTTCAGTGCCTTTTCTTTAATTATACGTTTATTGTTCAGTAAGATTTCCAAAGGAAGAGGGGAGGTAAAGAACCATGAGTAGTGTATATTTTATCTTTCAGCAAACCATGTTTTTTACGATTCCGCTTCTGATTGTAGCTTTAGGCGGCATGTTTTCGGAAAGAAGCGGCATTATCAATATCGCTTTGGAGGGTATCATGATTATCGGAGCCTTTTGCAGTATTCTTTTCATCCATCTGACGGAAGGCTTTTTAAGCGGACAGGTTCAGCTGCTGCTTGCCATAGGGGTGGCGGCTTTATCAGGCCTGTTGTTTTCCCTTTTGCATGCCTATGCATCCGTAAATATGAAGGCAGACCAGACCATCAGCGGTACGGCTCTTAATATGTTCGCTCCTGCCTTTGCTATTTTTATAGCAAGAATTCTGCAGGGAGTCCAGCAAATACAGTTTACCAATACCTTTCGTATCGAATCCGTTCCGGTATTGGGAAATATACCCGTAATCGGCAACTTGTTTTTTAAGAATACCTATATCACTACCTACATAGGGTTTTTAATTCTGATATTGTCTTATATTGTGATTTATAAGACGAAATTCGGATTACGCCTCCGGGCATGCGGTGAACACCCCCAGGCAGCGGATTCCGTAGGCATTAATGTTTATAAAATGCAGTATGCCGGTGTGTTGATTTCCGGAGCATTAGGAGGGATTGGGGGACTTGTTTTTGTAGTACCTACTTCCACTAATTTTAATGCTACCGTTGCCGGTTATGGTTTTTTAGCCCTTGCCGTATTAATTTTCGGTCAATGGAAACCTCTTCGTATCTTTTGGGCATCCCTATTCTTCGGCTTTATGAAAACCATAGCAGCCAGTTACTCGGGAATCGCTGTTTTGGAAGGTCTGGGAATCCCCAGCTATATCTATAAAATGATACCTTATGTTGCCACCTTAATTGTGCTGGTATTTACCTCTAAAAATTCTCAGGCACCCCGGGCTTCGGGAATTCCTTATGATAAGGGGGTCCGGTAATTTAATGAATGATTTGGTTTTATGGAGGTTAATCAAATGGATAGAAAAATTCTGATTCAATACGCATTGGAAGCCAGAAAAGCAGCTTACACTCCTTATTCTGAATTTCAGGTCGGTGCCGCATTGGTAACGAAAGCCGGTAAGGTATATACAGGCTGTAATATAGAAAATGCTTCTTATACTCCCACCAACTGTGCGGAAAGGACAGCTTTTTTTAAAGCCGTCAGTGAGGGGGAAAAAGATTTTTCGGAAATTGCTATTGCAGGAGGTAAAAAGGGTCCTGTCACGTCATTTACCGCGCCCTGCGGTGTCTGCCGCCAGGTGATGATGGAATTCTGCGACCCAAAAGAATTTAAAATAATAGTGGCTGTTGATGAAGATAACTACAGGGAATATACCCTGGAAGAAATGCTGCCATTCGGCTTTCGGCCGGGAGATTTGCTATGAATATCCGATTTTTTAATACAAGACTCTTAACGCTTAAAAAGGATCTGGCCATAACGGAGGGAGAGCTTTGGGTAAGGGGAAATACCATTGTCTTTGCAGGAACTCCAAAGGAAGCGGGTACCTTTGCCGAAAATAGCCCTCACCTTGCGAAGGACTGGGACAGGGAGGTGAATGGAAACGGAAATCTGCTGATGCCGGGTTTTAAAAATGCCCATACCCATTCCGGAATGACGTTTTTACGCTCTGTTGCCGATGATCTGCCTCTCCATGAATGGTTAAATCAAATTATTTTTCCCAGGGAAAGGAAGATTTCGGAGGAGGATATTTATTATTTTTCAAAATTAGCAATCTTAGAATATCTGACCAGCGGGATTACGGCAATCGGAGATATGTATCTGGCTCCGGATGCTATGGCGGCTGCGGCAAAAGAATATGGGTTTCGGACCATACTCATCGGAGCGGTCAATAACTTTACCCACTCCGTTAGGCAGGCGGAGGAATGGTACATAAAATACCGCCATGAGGATTTGATTTCCTATCAATTAGGCTTTCATGCGGAATATACGACGGATAAAGAAATACTGGAGGGGATGGCAGAGCTTTCCGGCCGCTATAAGGCATCCGTTTCCTTTCATATTGCGGAAACCCATAGGGAAGTTTTGGAATGCAGAGAAAAAAAAGGATGCGGTCCGCTGGTCTATTTAGATAATCTGGGACTGCTGAATTACGGAGGATGTGCATATCATGGTATCTATCTGGATGAAGAAGATATGGATATTTTAAAAAACCGTAAGCTGTCGGTGGTAACAAATCCCGGTTCCAATACAAAGTTAGCCAGCGGTATTGCAGACATTTCCTGTCTGCTGGAAAAAGGCATCAATGTAGCCATAGGAACCGACGGTCCTGCCAGTAATAATTGCCTGGACATGTTTCGGGAAATGTTTTTGGTTTCGGGCCTGGCAAAATTAAAAAGTATGGATGCTTCCTCCATAGATGCTAACGATGTGCTCCGTATGGCTACTCTTGGCGGAGCGGAGGCATTACGGCTTAAGGATTGTGATATCCTGTCCGCGGGCAAGAAGGCTGATTTGATTATGATTGATCTGCAGCAGCCCAATATGCAGCCGCTGCATAATATAGCTAAAAATATTGTTTACAGCGGCAGTAAGGTAAATATTAAAATGACCATGGTGAACGGTGAGATATTATATGAAAATGGTGATTTTTTTGTTGGCGAGGATATCAGTGCTTTATATGATAAAATTAATACATTAATAAAGAAATGCTGATCAAGGGCCGGCCTTTCCTTAAATTATAAAATAAACTTTACTTTTTTATAAAAATTTGATAAACTTCCAACATAAATAAGTACATTGGAGGGGAAAATTATGTTAGAAAAGCTTTTTAAAATCAAGGAGAATAAGACGGACGTAAAGACGGAAATCTTGGCCGGTATTACGATATTTATGACAATGGCTTATATTTTAGCTGTTAATCCCAGTATTTTATCGGCTGCCGGCATGGATGCCGGTGCAGTTTTTACGGCTACGGCCTTAGCCTCCCTGATCGGAACCGTTTGTATGGCACTTTTTGCAAATTATCCTTTTGCATTAGCACCGGGAATGGGGCTCAATGCCTATTTTGCCTATACGGTTGTTTTAGGCATGGGATATACCTGGCAAACCGCATTAACTGCCGTTTTTCTAGAAGGCATTATTTTTATCCTGTTATCCTTATTCCGGATAAGAGAGAAAATCTTTAATGCGATTCCCTACAATTTAAAGCAGGCGGTCAGTGTGGGAATCGGTCTGTTTATCGCCTTTATAGGACTGCAGAATGCAAAAATAGTCATCGGTGGTGCCACTTTGGTGGAGCTGTTTTCTTTAGAAGGCTATAATTCGGCCAATGGTGTGACGGCAACCTTTCAGGATGCCGGGATAACCGTACTGTTAGCCATAATAGGTGTGATTATTACCGCAATTTTAGTAATTAAACAGATAAAAGGCAATATCCTTTGGGGAATATTAAGTACCTGGGCTATTGGAATTGTTTGCCAATTGTTTGGTTTGTATATCCCTAATCCGGGATTAGGCTTTTACAGTTTATTACCGGATTTCAGCAAAGGCTTATCCATACCGAGTCTGGCACCGGTTTTCGGTAAATTGGATTTTTCACAAATCTTTTCCGGGCAATTTTTAATTGTTATGTTTGCGTTCTTATTTGTGGATATGTTTGATACCCTGGGAACGTTGATCGGTGTTGCTTCAAAAGCGGACATGCTGGATGAAAAGGGTAAGCTTCCGAAAATAAAAGGTGCTCTGCTGGCGGATGCCGTCGCCACGACGGCGGGAGCAGTACTGGGGACCTCTACGACGACTACATATGTGGAGAGTGCATCCGGTGTTTCCGAGGGAGGAAGAACGGGTCTGACGGCCATAACCACAGCAGTATTATTCGGCCTCGCACTATTTTTGTCTCCCATCTTTTTGGCAATTCCTTCTTTTGCTACCGCACCGGCCTTAATTATTGTAGGCTTTTACATGCTAAGCGCTGTTAATAAAATCGATTTTTCCGATATGGGAGAGGGAATTCCCTGCTTTATTGCGATAATCGCCATGCCTTTCTTTTACAGTATCTCCGAGGGCATTTCTATGGGAGTCTTATCTTATGTGGGCATTAATTTAATAACAGGTAAAGCAAAAGAAAAAAATATCAGTGTGTTAATGTATATATTAGCGGTTCTTTTCCTGCTAAAATACATTTTCTTATAAAAGAACAGCGTTATTAAGAAACCTATTGTGATTGCCGGATTGTGGCGGTCACAATAGGTTTTTGTATTTTATCAAAGGTTAACTTGAAAAATAGGGGATATACTCTTATAATGCTAGATATGAACCATTGCCGGTGAAAGGAAACGATCATTATGAAGGTTACGTATATTAAGCACAGCGGCTTTTTGGTAGAGCTTACCAGCTGCGTATTACTGTTTGATTATTATCAGGGGGATATCCCGAAACAGGACAGGGATAAACCCTTCTATGTATTTGTCAGTCACAGACATCAGGATCATTTTAATATGGACATATTTAAACTGGCAGATTACTATGAACAGGTATATTTCATTCTTTCTTACGATATAAAATTAAATGACCGGTATTTAGAGAAGCATCATATTGCTCCTGCCGTAAGAGAACGGATCATAAAAATGAACAGACATACGGCTGCCGATAGCAATCATATGAAAATAGAGACGCTGGCATCTACGGACGAGGGAGTGGCTTTTCTTGTCAGTACGGAGGGAAGAACCATTTATCATGCCGGTGATTTACATTGGTGGCATTGGGAAGGAGAGCCTGACGCCTGGAATCAAAAAATGGAAAAGATGTATACATCGGAAATCAACAGAATAAAAGGCAGGCACATTGATTGTGCTTTTCTGCCGGTCGATCCGCGGTTAAAGGAAGCGTATTACCTGGGAATCCGGTATTTTTTAAATAATACGGACACGGCTGCCGCCTTTCCCATGCATTTTTGGGAGGATTATACGATTATAAAAGCACTGTTGGAACGGAAGGATATGAGCTCCTTTCAGGATAAAATTGTTATTCTTACGAAAGAAGGCCAGAGCTTTACCCTTTAAAGCATAAGAAAAGAGGATTGACAATGGAATATGGAATATTTGCCCTTCTGGTTCTTTTTTTGCTGATAGCTTACGGAATTAAGGCTTACTATGAACAGAAAAAAGAGGAACGCAGATTCTTGGAAAAATTGGACGAGAATTACGGAACGAGACCGACAAGAGAATATGAATATGAAGAATTTGAAAATATTACCCATTATTTTCAGAAAAATAAAAAGAATGGCTTTTATATTGATGACATTACATGGAATGATTTAGACATGGATACGATATTCATGTTAGTGAATCATACCCAGTCATCAGCCGGAGAGCAGTACCTATACCGCATGCTTCGTATGCCGTCCTTTGATGAAGCGGCTCTTTTAGAAAGAGAGCGTTTGATTACCTTTTTTCAAAGCCATAGGAAGGAAAGAAAGGCACTGCAGGTATTGTTTCATAAATTAGGAAGATTGAAAAATGTTTCCTTGTCGGATTACCTGAATAATTTGTTAGAGCTGCCGGAGAAAAGCAACCTTCCTCATTATGGTATGATTGCGGCCATAGCCGTCTCCGTTATATTGATTTTTATAATACCGCAATTAGGGGTCTTGGCCCTGCTTGCTTCCATTATCTTTAATGTGATTCATTATTTCCGCAATAAAAAAGAAATGGAATTATATATCTTGACTCTTTCTTATATCCTTCGGATGATTAAAGTGGTGAAGGAAATAGATAAGTGTAAAATAGAAGCTATAAAAGATTACACAAAGAAGATGACGGAAGCAGAAAAAAAATTCAGGAACTTTAAAAGGGGCTCCTATTTGGTTATTGCCGGAG
>CAMJWQ010000029.1 GCA_946409475.1 uncultured Lachnospiraceae bacterium | reverse complement strand
ATTATCAGGGGGAGCCCTTGTACTCCTTTGGCTATGGACTTACCTATGGAAATATAGTCTGCCGGAAGGCTGAGATGATTACCGGCCCGGAAGATGATGACCTTATAATAAAGGCAAGTATCATTAACGATAGCGAAATTGCTGCCGCAGATATTATTCAGGTTTATATAAAAAATCATGAATCTCCATTTGCCGTTCCGAATCTGAGCCTATGCGGGTTTAAAAGAGTTTATTTAGAGGCTGAAGAGGAAAAGACACTGGCCTTTCCTATAAATCCGGAAGCCCTTACGGTAATAAATGATAACGGAGAGCGTATTGCCGGCGGGAAAAATTTTACATTTTATATTGGAACCTGCCAACCGGATAAAATAAGCTTGCTGAGAACCGGAAGCATGCCCTGTGTACTGCCCTTTGAATTAAAATCTGATAAATTTAAAAATAATTAATAAAGCTGCATTAAGAAAAACCATGAATGATTAATTCATGGTTTTTCTGCTTCCCTTAGCTTCATATGGTTTTATGCATGCCTAAAATATTTTATAAGTCATTGAAATATTTCCTTTAAGATTAGTTTGTAAATAACTGTGACCAATAAATGGTACCATTGCTTGACTGATATACGCCGATTCCTATTTTATTAAAGCTGCTGTTCATAATGTTGGCTCTGTGTCCGGGAGAGTTCATCCATCCTGTTACAACTTCCTGAGGGGATCTCTGGCCATAGGCAATATTTTCTCCTGATGCTCTGTAGGAAATTCCATATTCAGCTAAAACGGTAGAGAAGGAGGTTCCGTTTGGTCTTGTATGAGAAAAAGACTGTACGGTTTCTTCCGCACGTTTATTGGCTGCAGATGATAAAGCAGAGGTTGTGGAAAGAGGAGATAAACCGCCCTTTGCTCTTTCCGCATTTACTAACTGAAGTACCTGGTCAGCATAGCTGCTGATTCCTGAATTTGATGCGGGGGTACTGCCTGTATTTGTATTGGTACCCGTAGCAGAGCCGGTTGTAGTGTTATCTGACGGTGCCTGATTGCCGCTGCCGTTACCTGTGGTAGTATTTCCGCTGCTTTGAGATGTTCCGTTCTGCAGTAATGCCTTAATATCTTCAATGGATCTTACATTCCTTACGCTGGCATTATTAGGGCTTACATATCCGTTTTCCTGCAGAGTCCTTAATACATCGTTAATAGAATCACATTCAGATAAGTCAACATTTTTAACCGTTAAGGTTTCTCCGTTTGCTGCCTGATAGCAATTATCGGCTGCCGTATCGGCCGGAGTCGGTGCCTCTGGTGTCTGCGCCTGCGGTACCTGAGTCTGAGATGCCGGTGCCGCGGGTGCGGGTGTTTGCTTATCAGCTGCCGCAGGCTGATTGCCGGCATCGGCAGTTTCCGTATTAACAGGTGTGGCTTCGGCAGGATTCGTATCTGCTGAAGTGTTGTCTGCAGATGTATTTTCCGCTTCGGAAATTTTATCCGTATCCGCATTTTCCTGAGCAGAATTATCGGAAATATCCGCATTGCTGTTTTCAGTTACCGTCTGTCCGCTGCTCTGGCTTACGGCTGTTTCATTTTCATTGCTATTTTCATTTGTTATATCGTTTACAGGCGTTTGGGTATCGTCTGAAATAGTCTCATTTTGCGCTTGTAACGTTTCTTCTAATTGTTGAGCTGCATTAGCGGTAAGATTCTTTGCTGCGTTACTAATGCTTTCTGCTATGTTTTCATTGGATGCCAAAGTACCTATTAGTGACAATACCAGCGTACATGCCGATGTAATAATGAATTTTCTCACTATGTTTACCTCCTTATTTATGTTCATCAGGTGTCCTACATAGAGTAACATAGGGGTAATACTTCATCAATAGTCACATTTTGGTTATCTTGCCTTGATATTCATAAAAAATGGATAAAAAATCCATAAATATGGAATAAAATAGAGGGTGAATTGCTAAATAATAGAATTATTTTAAAGTGAAAAATAGCCGGAATGCTGATAAAAAGCGGATTTTTTGAAATGGATGACTAATTTTGTATTAGAAAAAGCATATGAATAAAATAGTTAAAAAAATGTTAAAAAATATTACGGAATTATTACATATAGTCATACAAACGTATCATTTATGTGGAAATAATTATCATTCGGGACAGCCGTTGTCATATAATGTCCTGAGAAGCTAATAAGGAGGCATGGATTATCTTTCATCCGATACCTCCCAATTTCCTAAAATTTGTTTTTTAACGGAACTGTATTCTATCATTTTGAATAACTAATGGTAACAGGGAAGCTATACGACCTCCTTTACTTCAAACTGACTATAATATAGATTTGCATAGAAGCCCTTTTGGGCCAGCAGCTTCTCATGGGTACCCTGCTCCACAATATCACCGTCACGCATAACCAGGATCAAATCCGCATCGCGAATGGTTGATAAGCGGTGGGCAATGATAAAGCTGGTACGGTTTTTCATGAGATTATTCATTGCCCTTTGAATCAGTATTTCGGTACGGGTATCCACACTGCTGGTGGCTTCATCAAGAATTAAAATCTGCGGATCGGCTAAAATAACTCTTGCTATCGTAAGAAGCTGCTTTTGTCCCTGAGATATATTACTGGTTTCCTCATTAAGAATCATGTCGTAGCCGTCGGGCAGGGTGTGGACAAAGTGATCCACCTGAGCGGCTTTAGCAGCCTTTATGATATCATCATCCGAGGCATCCAGTCTGCCGTAGCGGATATTGTCTTTTATACTGGCATTATAAAGCCATGCATCCTGTAATACCATTCCAAAAAGAGAACGTAAATCTCCTCTTGTAAAATCCCGGATATCATGCCCGTCTACTAAGATAGCGCCGCTGTTAACATCGTAAAAACGCATAAGCAGCTTCACCATGGTTGTTTTTCCTGCACCCGTCGGGCCTACAATTGCCACCTTTTGGCCGGCCTTTACAGAGGCAGAAAAATCATTAATAATAATACTGTCATCCTTATAACCAAACCTTACATGGGAGAAATCCACATTGCCCTGAATCCTTACGGGAGATTCGTTTACATAAAAATCATCTTTTCCGGAAGCTTTTTTGGCAATTTGTACAGGAGTTTCCGTATCGGGCACTTCTTCAGGCTGTTCCAAAAAGGTAAAGATTCGTTCTGCCGCAGCAGCTGTCTGCTGCAAAATATTGGATATATTTGCTACCTGGGTAAGAGGCTGGGTAAATTGCCTTACATACTGGATAAATGCCTGAATATCCCCTACGGCCAGCCTTCCTGCCGCAGCCAGATATCCCCCCAGGATACAGACGGCAACATAGCCGATATTTCCGATAAAATTCATAACAGGCATCATGAGCCCGGATAAAAATTGACTTTTCCAGGCAGAGGAATACAGGGTATCATTATATTCGTGAAATATTTTAATGGAATCCTCTTCCCCGTTAAATGCCTTAACAATCAGATGACTTCCATACATTTCTTCAATATGTCCATTTACATGGCCGAGATAGGTCTGCTGTGCTTTGAAGTGTCTCTGGGATTTTTTTACTATCACCATAATGAAGCCCATGGACAGGGGGATGATACAAAGGGCAACTAAGGTCATCTGCCAGCTTATGGAGAACATCATTCCTAAAATTCCGATTACCATTGTTACGGAAGTGATGATCTGGGTAATACTTTGATTTAAGCTTTGGCTAATGGCATCCACATCATTGGTAATGTGGGAAAGAACCTCTCCGTTTGTTGTCGTATCATAAAATTTAAAGGGCAGCCTCTGTATTTTGGCGCTGATATCCTTTCTTAAGTTATAGGTGATTTTCATGGATACACCGGTCATGATATAGCCCTGTATCATACCAAAGAGAGAGCTGGCCAGATACAGTACAATAAGGCCGGCCATAATGGCACCGATATAGGCAAAATCAATACCGTCACCGGAGCCCGTTATCTGCCCCATAATACCCTCGTATAATTTCGTAGTGGCTTTACCTAAAATTTTAGGCCCTGCAATACTGAAAATAGTGGAAGCAATGGCAAATATAAAAACCAGGAGAATGGAATATTTATACCTGCCCATATAACGGACGAATTTTCGAAAAGTACCCTTAAAATCCTTCGCTTTTTCTCCGCTCATCATAACGGCACCCGGGCCGTGGCCTCTCCCGGGGCCTCTCATTCCACCGGGCATTTTAGTTGTTTTATTTTCACTCATGCTAATTCCTCCTCTGCCAGCTGGGATGATGCGATTTCATAGTAAGTAGGACAGTTTTTCAGTAATTCCCTATGTGTTCCCATACCGACTATTTTACCCTCATCCAGTACAATGATCTTATCTGCGTTCATAATGGTGCTGACGCGCTGAGCCACAATCAGCATCGTCGCATTGGAGGTTTTCTCCTTTAATGCCCGGCGGAGGGCAGCATCCGTTTTAAAATCCAAAGCAGAAAAGCTGTCATCAAAAATAAAGATGGGAGGATTCTTGATCAGTGCTCTTGCGATAGAAAGTCTTTGCTTTTGTCCGCCGGAGACATTCGCGCCTCCCTGGGATATTTCCGACTCCATTCCATCGGGCTTTTCTTCAATAAAATCCAGAGCCTGTGCGACGGACGCAGCATTTTGTATGACATCATCCGAGGCATTCTTTTCTCCATACCTTAAATTTGAGGCAATAGTACCGGACAGCAGGATACCTTTTTGGGGCACATAGCCGATTTGATCATGAAGCTCATGCTGGGTAATATCCTTTACATTAACGCCGTTGACCTTTAATTCCCCTTCAGTCACATCATAAAACCGCGGTATGAGATTCATCAGTGTAGATTTCCCTGAACCCGTAGATCCTATAAAAGCAGTGGTCTGACCCGGCATTGCCGTAAAGGTGATATCCTTTAATACATCTTCATCGGCACCGTGATAACGGAAGTTAACATGATTGAATTCCACAATACCGATTTTGGCAGGGTCAAAGGTATCGGATTTTTCCGGATCCGTAATAGACGGCTCAGTATTCAATACTTCGCTGATTCTTCCGGCAGAAACCGAAGCTCTGGGAACCATTATAAACATAATGGCAATCATAAGGAAGCTCATGATGATCTGCATGGCGTATTGCATGAAGGCTATCATATCACCTACCTGCATGGTGGATTCTGCAATCCGGTGGGAACCGACCCAGACAATTAATAAGGTGATTCCGTTCATTACCAGGGTCATAAGAGGCATCATAAATACAATAATCCGGCTGACAAATAAAGTATTATTGGTAAGGTCAATATTAGATTTATTAAATCGCTCTTCCTCAAATCTTTGTGTGGAAAACGCACGAATTACCATAAGTCCGTTAAGATTCTCACGGGCCACTAAATTTAACCGGTCGATTAATTTTTGTACTATTTTAAATTTGGGCATGGCAAAGTTAAATACAATTAGGATAAGACCCATTAAAATAATGCACGCCAATGCGATAATCCATCCCATGGAGGAGGATTTCTGAAGAGCCATGATGATTCCGCCGATTCCGATTATAGGTGCATAACAAATCATCCGGACTCCCATAGTTAAAAGCATTTGTACCTGAGTCACATCATTGGTGGTTCTCGTAATGAGAGAAGCCGTGGAAAATTTATCGAATTCCAGATTGGAAAATTGCTCCACACGTCCAAATATATCCCGGCGGAGGTTTTTTGCCACTCCCGCACTGACTCTGGCAGATAAAAATCCCACTAAAACAGCGGCCAAACCACCTAAAAGGGCAATTAACAGCATCCACAATCCTCTGTTCATGATATAATTGCTTTGTATTTTGCCGACATCCATGCCTAACTCTTCGTAAAAGCTTTTTGTCATGGATGCGCCTGTCTGGGAAAACATGGACTCCGCATTGCCCAAAGCAGCATTTCTGGCCTCTTCCATTGTGCTTTCCGGAATTTGAGAAAGCAGAGGCTGTATCTGATAAAGGGCGGTAAGGTCTGCATCACTTAGGGAAGAGGAATCCCCTATGGAAAAGCCGGAGGAATTTTGTCCCGACTGTCCGGATAGCTTCGGAAGAACATTTATCATCGTCCATAGGGCTTTACCGAAACTGATTTCGATTTCTTCTTTTGCAGAATCATCCGCATCCGAAAGAATATAGATATCTTCCGTTTCCAATAAAGGATAACGGGAAACATAGGTATCAAAATCTGCACCTTTATCTGTGCCTGACTTAAGTACGTAATAATTA
Organism: uncultured Lachnospiraceae bacterium; assembly: GCA_946409475.1. GTDB lineage: Bacteria > Bacillota > Clostridia > Lachnospirales > Lachnospiraceae > CAMJWQ01. Next base: position 10,059 of record CAMJWQ010000029.1, on the reverse strand, counting down.
TCAATGAGCTCCTGCTCCTCCGCTGTCATAAAAGTCTTCATAAAGGACAGGCCCTTTGCACTGATTGCTTCCGGAGCACCGCTTTCGATTCCGCCTTGCTGAATACCGACATTGACAATATCGGACATCATATTGGGAAGGTTTAAATCGGCCATTGCCTGACCAAATAAAAGAGCGATGGCTAAAAGCAGTACAATAGAAAATGGTTTTAGATATTTTGCAAGCTTAATCATTCTGTTATACCTTTCTTTCATGTCTTGGATTTCTTAATTAATAAATGTCTCATTCTTTTTTATTTTTTCCAGTATCTTAAATAATTTATCTGCGATACGGGTAAGCTCGGCCGTATCTTCAGGACCCAGTTCTTCCAGCATCTGACGGAGCAGGTTATCCATTTCCGTATGTGCCTTTTTTAATACCTTGGTACCTTTTTCCGTTAAGTTAACATAAACAACCCGGCGGTCTTCTTTTGTAAGAATCCTTTCGATAAAACCCTTATTCTCCAATGAGTTCAACATTTGTGAAACGGCGGGTTTACTCATATCCGTTGCCTTGCTTAATTTACTTATCTTTGCTCCCGGATTATTTTGCTCCTTCTCGACTAAATGGCTTATTTTGTGCAACATAAAAAATTCCCCTCTTGACAGGGCAGTCATAGGCCATGGCTGCATTTTTTTTAACCGATGCATGGATTGCATAAGCTGGTCCCTTTGCTGCTGTTCCATTTCTATCCTCCTTACTTATTTTCCTGTTCCCTATTTCCGGCAATGTACACAATCTAATTTATTGTGCAATATTACGAAAATAAACGCGTCTATATAAATTATTTACACAAATTGTTCGAGCGCTTAATAGTTAAGCACATTAAATAATTATATAGCTAACTATTTATTATATATATTAGTTCTATTATGTCAATATATTTCTTTTACGATTACATTAAATTTTAATAAAGATTTACATAATAAAAAAGCCAACGGCTTATGACCTTGGAATTAGGGGACTTATCCTAATTGCGATAGATCATTTTGTAAATTACGTATATTGACGTGACAGAGTAGTCTTGGTATTCTAATATTGAACAAACGATTGCGCATATTATTATAATATATCGGAAATACAGACAGTTACAGACAGATACATAGGCTGCGGGCATAAGCATAAGCAGGTCATAAGTTATAGAATTGATTCCTGTAAAGAAAACAGCCGCGCAGGAAAGGATAATGTGGATGGAAAAGAAAGAGGAAGAAACGGTAAATAAAAAGAAATTAACAATAGATGATGTGGCAAAGGAGCTGGGAGTTTCCAAAACCACTGTTTCAAGGGCATTATCCGGTAAAGGCAGGATCGGAGAGGAGACCAGGCGGAAGGTAATGAAGTTTGTAACAGAAAATGATTATCGCCCCAGTATCCTGGCCAAGGGTCTGGCGAAATCCAGAACCTATAATATCTGCGTAGCCTACCCGGGAGATTATGCTCTGGTGGATCTTCCTTTTTTTCAGCAATGCTTAATGGGAATCAGTAAAGCGGCTGCCGCTGTCGAATATGATATTCTGGTAGCAATGGTTATGAAAGACGACATATCCCAGCTAAAGAGGATTGTCAATAATCATAAGGTAGACGGAGTTATCTTAATGCGTACTCTTATAGACGATCTTCCGGCACGATTTTTAAAGGAAAGCGAAATTCCGTTTGTTGTTATCGGCAGCTCCACGGATAAGGAGATTATCCAAATAGACAATAATCACAGAGAGGCCTGTCAGGGGCTTACGACTCTTCTGCTTATGAAAGGACTGGAAAAAATAGCGCTGATAGGAGGGGATACTACCCATGTTGTTACAAGAAACCGCTATTACGGTTATCGGGATGCCTTTGACAAGTTGCAAAAGCCTATGGAAGAAAATCTGATATTTATGGAAATTGATAATGAGCTTAAGGTAGATTGCATTGTACAGCATATACTGGAAAAAGGGGCCCAATGCATAATTTGTATGGATGATTCCATTTGTGAGTTTGTCTTAAGAAAATTAAAAAGAGAACACATACATATTCCTAACGATATCAAAATAGCATCCTTTTATCATAGCTCATTATTGGAAAACAATACACCCTCCATTACCTCTTTAAAATTTAACATCAAGGAGCTGGGTGAAGTCACCTGCAATATATTACTGAAGCATATGAGGGGGCTGGAGGTACCGGATAAAACCATGCTGGGTTATGATCTGGTATTAAAGGAATCCACAAAGAATTAATTAAAATAACTGACAGATACGTGTGGTGTGTGTTGGTTATTTTTATTTTTGAAGGGTTTTGTATTATAACGCATTAACATGCACGGCCATGAGGGTTTTAGGATGGGAAGAGAATGCATAAGCCTCCCTATGTCAAATCATATCGAAAATAATCGCAAAAGAGAAAACGGTTGCGCTTATTTTTTGAAAAAGCATCCCGAAACCTTACTTGCATTGTTAAAAAGTAACAAATATATATCTGCAAAAATATAAATAACATACATTGACAATAACGGAACGAGTTGTTAAACTAAATATAAGAACAACCGATTGCGCAAATAGGTTTGAAGTTCTTCCTAATAAGTATAAAGTATAACTTTCCGGAATTAGCATCTGGCAGTGAATAACATTCCAGGTGTTCCGAGAAAGGGAAAAGGGATTGGATGGAATTTGAGGAAATCGGATACAAAAGTATCCCGACAGGCGGAATGACCGCCGGAAGAAACAGGTAACATAAAAATCGCCTCCGGCCGAAAGAAATAAGCCATAATCAATCGGCTTCGCCGCAAATTTTAGAAGCTTTGTCAAGCGATTAAAAAAAGTGGGTGATTTTTAAAATAAAGGGATGAAAAGCCTTGAAAAATAAGGCTTAGAAATTCCGAGAATTTTTCATATAATAAGGGAGGAAAAAAATGAAGCAGAAAATTTTAAGCGTATTATTAAGTGCGGTAGTGGTGGCGGCTATGTTGGCCGGCTGCACAAGTAAAACAGAAAAAGCTGCAACAGAACCGGCTTCGGAGTCTTCAGAAACAACAGAAGAAGCAGCTGCAGAATCCGGGGAGGTAAGTGAAACGACGGAAAGCGGTGATGGTACATTGACCGTTTGGGCATGGGATAAATCCTTTAATATTTATGCCATGGAGGAGGCGGAGAAAATTTATCAAAAGGAGCATCCGGATTTTTCATTAAATATTGTTGAGGTGTCCTGGGATGATATGCAGACAACTTTAGGTACCATACTTTCATCCGGCGATTACAGCCAATTACCGGATATATTGCTAATGCAGGACTTTGCATTTAGAAAATATGCATCTACATATACGGATTTTTTCACAGATTTGACGGATTCAGGAATTGCTTTTGATGAGTTTGCGGAAGGCAAATTAGGCATGTCCATGGTGGACGGAAAGAATTACGGAGTTCCTTTTGATAATGGAGCCGAAGTTGCGGTGTATAGAACAGATATTTTAGAGCAGGCAGGCTATACCATTGATGATCTGACGGATATTGATTGGGATCGCTTTATTGAAATCGGTAAAGATGTACTGGATAAAACAGGCTACTCATTAGTATCCTCGCAAGCCGGTTCTTCAGATATTATCATGCAGATGCTGCAGTCGGCAGGCGGTTCTATTTGGAACGGAGACGGAACACCAGGCTATGTGGAAAATGAAACACTGAAAAAGTGTATGGAAGTTTATAAAGAATTATTTGATACGGGCGTTATGGAAACAGGTAATAACTGGGATGAATATATTGCCACCTTTACCAGCGGAAAAACGGCAGGTGTCATTAACGGCTGCTGGATTTTAGCTTCGATTGAATCTGCCGAAGAACAATCAGGATTGTGGGCAGTTACGAATATGCCGTCTCTTCCGGGTGTGGAGGGCGCAACCAACTACTCGAACCAGGGAGGGTCTTCGTGGGGTATAACAACAAATTGTTCTGATGTTGAACTGGCGGAAGATTTTTTTGCCTCAACATTTGCAGGCAGTGTTGAGCTTTACGATACAATCTTACCGGGTGCAGGAGCTTTAGCTACATGGATACCTGCGGCCGACAGTGATGTTTATTCCGAACCCCAGGAATTTTACGGCGGAGAAGCAGTATTTGAGCTGATTACGGACTTTGCATCAAAAGTACCTGAATTTGATATGGGAGTTTATTACACGGAAGCAAATACAGCTCTTGCAACTGCCGTTACAAATGTATGTGCAGGCGGAGATATCGACAGCGAACTGCAGACAGCAGAGGATACCGTAAATTTTGATATGGGCAACTAAGTATTGGTTTGTGCTTAAAATAATGGGGAACCGTTGTAAAGGCTGTTCCCCATTTTATTCATGACAAGTGAGGCTGCCTGCGGGCTTATCTTGTTTAAGAGAGGCAAAATATGAAGGGTAAGGAGATAAAATGGCTGGTAATAATTCAAAAAAGATGAGTTTGAACAAAAAGCAAAATCTTATTGGATGGTTTTTTCTGGCACCGGGAGTTATTTTTATTGCATGTTTAAGCTTTTACCCTGCAATAAAGGCTCTTATTACATCCTTTAAAACGGGTGTAGGCGTTAATATGACCTGGACCGGATTATCCAATTACATAAGGATTTTTGAAGACAAGATTTTTATCCAATCAATCAGGAATTGTTTTTTTTATTTAATCATACAGGTGCCCATTATGCTTATTCTGGCATTGATATTGGCATCCATTTTAAACAACCCCAGGTTAAAGTTCAGAGGAATATACCGGACAGCAATTTTTTTGCCGTGTGCGACATCATTAGTAGCTTATGCAATTATTTTCAGAACATTATTTGCTAATGACGGTTATGTAAATTTAGTTTTAGTGAAATTAGGAATATTAGATTCGGCTTATAACTTCCTGACCCATCCCTTTAGTGCAAAAATCGTGATTATCATAGCATTAATCTGGAGATGGACCGGTTATAATATGGTATTTTATCTGGCCGGATTACAAAATATAGAGTATTCAATATATGAGGCTGCTAAAATTGACGGGGCAAGTCCCTTTCAGATCTTCCGCAAAATAACAGTACCACTCCTGAAGCCCATAATTCTTATGACTGCAATTATGTCAACGAACGGTACCCTGCAGCTATTTGATGAATCAGTCAATCTGACAAAAGGCGGTCCTGCAAATGCGAGTGTTACAATGTCCCATTATATTTTTAAAAAAGCCTTTGAAGGTGTAACGAATTTTGGCTATACCTCCGCAATGTCCTTTGTCATTTTCATTATGGTAGCTATTCTTGCAATCATACAGATGAAAGCAGGTGATAAGCGTGACTAAGAAAAGTACGAAAACCATTACATACATATTTATAACGATTGCTGCTTTAATATCCGTATTCCCGCTAATATGGATGATAATAGCCGCAACGAACAGGAGCGTTGATGTCATTGCCGGAAAGCTTACATTTGGAACGAAGCTGTTGGAAAATTTCCAAAATCTTCTGCAGGCACAGCCGGTGGGAAGATTCTTTTGGAATTCCTGTAAATATTCGGTCATAACAACGGTTCTTGCATTAGCTGTATGTTCTCTTGCCGGATATGCTTTTGAAATATTTCATGATAAAGCTAAGGATATACTCTTTACCATAATACTGACAGCTATGATGATTCCGTTTGTAGCCTTAATGGTTCCTTTGTTTCAAATGTTTTCAAAAGCTAAGCTTTTAAATTCTACCGTGGGATTTATTCTGCCGTCAATTTCAACACCTTTCCTAATTATGATGTTCAGGCAAAGTGCAAGATCATTTCCCAAAGAAATTATTGAAGCTGCCAGAATAGACGGATTAAATGAACTGCAGATTTTTACCCGGATGTTCATACCAACAATGAAGTCTACCTATGCGGCTGCCACAACCATTACTTTTATGAATGCCTGGAATAATTATTTATGGCCAAAGGTTATCATGTCCGACAATAATGCCCAGACAATGCCCATGATGATTTCTAATATTACATCCGGGTATGTAACGGATTATGGAATGCTAATGCTTGCCGTATTTATAACAACAATACCCACTGCCATTGTATTCTTTGCATTGCAAAAGAGCTTTGCCGAGGGAATTACGGGTGCAGTTAAATAAAAAATTAAGAGACCAGCATTGTAAGGAGACAAAAAATGGATAAATTCATAGTAAATATCGTCCATCGCCCGGAAATGGTGCCGGAGTATGCGGAAAAAGTAACAGGGCATGGTAAAGAAGAAAATATCGGCAGAAAGAGTCTGCTGAAAGAATCCCTGGATATTTTTAAACTGCAGCAGAAAATAGCCCATAAAAACGGATTGAAGACAACGATACATATGACCTATGCCAGCCTTTTCAATAATGAGGCGGTGGAAATTGCGAAAGAGCATCATAAAAAATATGGAGATGAAATAGCCCTATCCTTATTGGGGCTGCCCTGTAAGGAATTCCGGGATAAATATAAAACAAAGGATTTCTGCATTTGGATGTTTTCCATGGAGGAGAAAAAGTCCATTGTAGATGATGTGTTTCAGAAGTTTTATGAAAGCTTTGGCTTTTATCCGGAATCAACGGGTTCTTACTATATGGATGCGGAACTCACTAATTTCATAAAAGAGAAATACCCCATGGTGAAATGTGCGATAGCAACCTGTTGGGAGGAAGGGCCGAAAGCTTATCATACCTGTAATAACTCCTGGTATACCCTGCTTGACGGGGGACCCTGGAATCCCTGGATTCCCTCCAGGGAAAATACCCATGCTCCCGCTGCGAATCAGGAGGAGGATAGCGGTATAGTGGCCATTCCCCACCTTTCGAGAGATTTAATAGCCTGTTATGACGGTAATGGTTCTAACTTCGGCACCCATCCGCAGAATATCCTGCGGGGTATGATTTATGATACAAAAGAATGGAAGTATCCCTATCTTTATAATTTGATAGATCAGTACCGGGCCCTGGAAAAGTACAATAACGGATATGCCTATAATATGGTTTTCGTAGGACCGGGCTGGTTAAATAAAATGGGGCGCTGGGAAGCACCCTATGAATTGTTGAAAAAATCTTACGAAGATGGTATGGCATATTACGGCCGTCTGAAAAATGAAGGTAAATTAACAGACATGACCATGGCGGAATTTGCCGACTACTATAGGGAGAAAAAGACATATACGGAACCGGAGTGTGCCTTATGGAAGGATATTTTATATGGTTCCGAAAAACAGCTGTTCTGGTATTGTGATCCTTTTATGCGGGTGTGTGTGAATATGGACCAGGGCGGGGCTATCGTAGATTTACGGCCTTACGCGGCAAAGCTTAACCGGCCCGTCGGAATCGGAACCAGTCATATACAGGATGCATCCTATCCCTTTTTGATACAGGAAAAATACCGGGCGGGATACTTTACCCATTATGCCGGTGAAGGTACCGTTCGAAGTGCCAAACTAACATATCAGGGGGAAGAGGTCGATTTATGTCTTTGCAGAACAAAAGCAAAATTCTCCGTGAAGGATAATACAAGGAAATTAACCTTAGATCCGGTTACCATAGAATTCAGTGACTTGACGGTAACGCTGCGGACAATAGTCAGCTTTGAAGAAGGCAGCTCCTGTATCGAAACAAAAAGAATAATTTTGGATATGAGTGATCCCCATGCAAAGGTTGAGCTAAATGAATATATGGTCGCCTGCTACGGAACAACGGAATATCCGGAGGATATGACAGGGATCATCCTTTCGTGCAAAAATGAAAAGGATGCAAAAGAGATTTTATATGCCTATAAATGCAGAACAGAGGAGCTTAGGGGAGCAAAAAGCGTATCTGCGGTAATTTCCCCTATAAAAACCGTTGTTTCCTTTTGCAACGATAAAGAAGAAACGGTAGGGTATATAAGGGAAGGTTATGCATTTTCTCCAATGTTCACCCTAGGCTATAAGACGATATTGTCGGATAAGGAGGAATTTACCACATGGCTCAGGCTGGAAAAGGAAGATTAAATTACCGCTGTCCCTCTTGTTTTATGAGAGATCTGGATATTGATATGCTTTATGATAAAGAAAAAAAGGAATATTATTGTATCCGTTGTCAATATACGGGAACGGAAGAGGATGTTCTTAAGAAAAATGAAATGGCAAGATTTCGGTACAGGGATATGATGAAGAGAATTACTGATTTTTGACAGTCATTTTTAATTAATATCCACTGAAATATATACCACATAAGGTGGAACATGAGCCTGATTGCCCAATAAAAAAACATGTTGAAGTTCGAACTTTCATGCCGGACAGCTTAGAGGGGAGCATTTATTTATATTTTTTATCATCTTAAGAAAATAATTAATCCGGCAATGAAATAGAAGAGTTGGAGAGGAGGATAGGAGTAAAGTAAGGCTGTTAACGGTAATTGTATAAATTGGTAAAAGGGGGCTGCATTATTTTGAAAAGAGTAAGGTATATTTTTATGAGTTTATTATTGATGACAAGCTTATTTTTTGGTACACAGGAGATAAAAGCAAAAGCAGACGATTCCCTGGCATTAGGAGCGGATATCGGCTGGCTCAATCAACTGGAAAATCAGGGTGTTACCTGGTTAAATGACGAGGGAAATACGGAGGATGCATTACAAATACTGAAGGACCACGGTATCGATTCCGTAAGACTGCGGGTATTTGTCAATCCCCCGTCCTCCTTTCAATGGACAAAAAACAATGGAACGACATGCCTTTTGGGATATGCCGATACAACGGGTCTGCTTTATATGGCTCAAAGAGCAGACGCTTTAGGTATGAAGATAATGGTTGATTTTCATTACAGCGACCACTTTGCCGATCCCGAATACCAGGACATACCCTCTGCCTGGTCCGGTGCTTCCTACAGCCAGTTAGTAAGCTATGTGTATGATTATACCCATTATGTCATGTCGGCATTGGCTAATGTCGGAATCTATCCGGAATGGGTACAGGTAGGCAATGAAATCAACAGTGGTATGCTGTTGCCCTATGGTGACAGCGGTTCCAATTTTTCACAGCTTGCCGGTTTCCTAAACAGCGGATATGATGCGGTAAAGGCAGTCAGCTCTTCTTCAAAGGTAGTAACACATTTGGCAAACGGTCATAATAATGAGGTCTTTGACTGGTTCTTTAATACGTTTTTGAATACCTATCACGGCAAAACGGATGTCATCGGCATGTCCTATTACCCTTATTGGATAGGAAGTGACTATAAGGAAAGCATCGGTGCGCTTTCCGCAAATTTAAACGATATGGCCGCAACATACGGAAAGGAAGTCATGGTTTGCGAAGTAGGCGGTTATGAAGATAATCCTTCCAATACCTATGATTTATTAAGGGCAACCATAAATGCCGTAAAAGCCGTTCCCAATAATAAAGGCACCGGGGTATTCTATTGGGAACCGGAGGCAAATTCCTCCGTACTGCCGGATTCTTATCCCTTAGGAGCCACGAGGAAAGTTTCCGGTAAGGTTCTTCAATTCACCACAGCAATTGATGCATTCGGTGGTGTGACGTTACCGGATAGTACGGATTCCTATTACATAGTTAACAGAAACAGTGAAAAAGCATTGAATGTCAGAGGGGGGTCTGCTTCCGACAGTGCGGTAATTGAGCAATACAGCAACGGCGGATGGGACAGTCAGAAATGGAAATTCATTAGTGCAGGATCCGGATATTACAGAATAGAAAACGTCAGAAGCGGCAAGGTATTGGATATCAGCGGTAAATCGACGGCGGACGGAGCTGCCTGCATCCAATACACCTATAATGGCGGCTACAATCAGATGTGGCAGCTGGTAGAGTCATCTGATGGGTATTTCAAGATTAAAAACAGAAACAGCGGAAAAATACTGGATATCAATGCAATGTCTGTGGCGGATGGGGCCGAGTGCATCCAATATACGGACAATGGAGGATGGAATCAGATGTGGAGCTTTGTTCCTGCCGATTAATACCATCACAAGCTGCAATACCTTACAGTAAATAAAAATTTCCTGTATTAAAACAAAGGCAGTTTTATTTTAAAACTGCCTTATACAATGATT
>CAMJWQ010000028.1 GCA_946409475.1 uncultured Lachnospiraceae bacterium | reverse complement strand
TAAATATATTTTGTAAAGTATATTTATAAATTAATTATATTATAAGCTCCATAAATGATATTGTCAATTTCTAATCTCCTGCTTACCAAAGTTTGTGCAGATCTGCCTATCTATATCACTGTACCTCCCCTGCATATATAGCAGACAAAAAGCCACAATCCGTATCTTCATTTTAATGAAAATTTCGGAGTGTGGCTTTTTACCATATAGGCAAAGCAGATATTCACAATCCGCTTTGCTATTTGTTAACGGATTAAAATATCCGCTACGGAAATGGCAGCAGCATTTATTTTTATTTCCGGACACGGCCAGTCTTTTGTTCGTGTCAGTATTTCAATACGGCCATTATTTAATAACGTGGTATCTTCACATTTAGCTCCCGTTATGGAGGGATTCCATGCATAGGCCTGACCATTCTTAATTCTTTTATTACAATCCGGTGTTATGATAAACTCCCGGCATCCATATCCGGCAGGGCCTCCCTGGTGATGGAGCTTCCACTCATCCTTATACCCTGCCCTTTCATATAAATCCCTTATGCATTCGAAGTAAGCACCGTAAGATAGTCCATCCTTCATCAATAGCTGCATGGCCGCAAATATGTACCGGGTCTTTTGGTATCTTTCCCAAATTTCATTCGGAACAGCCGTAAAGTATACAAATCTTGTGAGACTGCTGTTAAGCCCGTCTCTTTCTCCTCCCAGGACCACCATCAGACTTTTCTCTATCCTTTTATCTGTGGGTATGGGATGACGGTATTTAAGAATCCTCTCATCACTTCCCACCAGCACACAGTCAGGGCTGATTCCCTTTAAATAACAAGCGCAGCTTACCTGAGCGGCTATCTCCTTTTCTGTTTGTCCGGGCTTCGCTTCCCTGCAGATATTTTCCACGATATCCGCACATTCCGCTCCCAGCCTCCGGTATCTTACCATCTCTTCTTCCGTTAGCAGCAGCCTCATGGCAATCAGCTCTTCCTGCACATTTGGGGTATCGGCTATCCCCGTATCGGATACGAACCTTTGACCGCTTATAAGCTTTTTCAGGTATTGCTCCGGCTTTTCATACCAGGGATAGGATAAAGCTTCCGCTCCAAGGGGATTTTCTTCTTCTGCAATTCTTTTACAGTCAATATTGTCCCCCCATATCCGCACTGTCTCCTTACCGACCAAAATTGACACTATACCTGTATCCGTATTAGTGCAGACATAATTATGCTTTCCCTGCATAACCCATGTAAAATTATCTCTTCGTGTTAAGATCAAACCATCATATTGGTTTTTTATGAGCCAATATCTTATTTTTTCCAATGCCTCCATAGATGTTCTTCCTTTCTTTGCAGCTATTGGTATTCAGGAAAGATAACAGCAAATGCCATTACTATCATTTATTCCATTTCCATGTTGACACAAACTTTACCTGTTTTACCCGTTGCAAATACCCTGAACGCTTCTTCTGTTTCCCTTAAAGGGAATCTATGGGTTATAATTTGACCGGGATGAATTTTCTTTCTGTCAAGCAGCTCTACCAGCCGTTCCATATTGCCGATACTGGTCACCCATGAGCCATGGAGTGTTAAGTTTTTATGAAGCAATAGAGGACTGGGTTCAAAGGTTACGGTTCCCTGTTCTCCTAAAAAAACAACATTTCCCCACATTCCGGCCACTTCCAGGCATTGATGCCTTCCTGTGCTGCTTCCCGAACAGTCAACGGCGACTTCCACACCTTTTCCGCCGGTAAGCTCCATTACCCTTGTTACCACCTGTGCATTACCCGTAAGTACGGCATCGGCTCCTATATTTCCTGCCATTTCCATTCTTTCTTCAGAAATATCCACACCTATTGTATAAGCTCCCATTGCCTTTGCCAGGATAATCGCAGCCTGCCCTACGGGTCCAAGTCCCATAACCAGTACCCTGTCCCTCCCTGAAACAGCAGCCCGTAAAAGCCCCTGATAAGCGGTGCCGAATCCGCAGGCAATCATAGCTCCGTCTTCATAGGTAAGAAAATCCGGTAAATGGATACACGTACCGGCATCCGCCACCATATACTCGGCCAGGGCACCATCCCTTTGCCAGCCGTATGCCCTGCGCTCAGGATTCTGGCAATTAATAAAAAATCCCTTTCTGCATTCATCACAATAGCCGCAGCCCTGGATATGGTAAACAACAACGCGGTCTCCTTCTTTAAAATCACAGACACCTTCTCCTACGGAAACGACCTGCCCGCTTGGTTCATGTCCGGCAATTACGTTATCATATCTGGCCCCGCCGGTCTTGTCCGTATGTTCATGATAAATATATTTCAAGTCGCTGCCGCATAAGCCGGCCGCTTTCATTTTGAGAAGCACCTGTCCCGGCCCGGGAAGGGGAACATCATATTCACCGGACTCCACCTTAGCTCCGCCCGGCAGCTTCATACCCACCATTTTTTTTGGTAACAATCCTGACATAACTTTTCCTCCTTATTTACCTATGTTTTTACTTACCGTCTATTTACTTATATCCTATCATTCCTTACCATCCTTCAAAATAAAGCATCTGCTATTTTAATGGATTATAATCCATAACTTCCGCATGCATCCGCGCGCATCCCGCCTGAAAGGCCTTTTTATCCGATGGGAAATGCAGAGGGATTTCCTGTCAGATAAGAAGCCTTTACGGATCTCTCCATAAAGGCTTCTTAATCCTTGTAGTAAAAATACTCGGAATTTTTATATTCTTTAGGCGGCACACCCACCATCTTTTTAAATATTCTTGAAAAATAATATTGATCTTCATAACCGAATTTATCCGCTATTTCCCAGACATACAGATCTGTGGATTTTAGTAATTTACAAGCCTCCTGCATCTTCAGATTGATAAAAAAGTCAATGGGAGGCCTGTCGGCATATCTTTTAAAAATAATATTGATATAGCTTTTTGATAATCCCAATTCTTCCGCAATGGCATCAAGTGTCAGATTTTCATGAATGTGTTTATACATATATCTTACTATGGCCGTAACGTGCCTGTTCTGCTTACTGGTTTCTTCTCCCTTTTCCCGGTGATAGATTTCCGCCAGTATGAGGGACAGTACCTGGGATATATAAATAAAGTTGCCTAATGTATAGTTTCTTTCCAGTACACGGAAAAGTAAATCAAACAGAAACATCATCCGATTCACCGCATGCCTGGAATGAATCCGTACCACCCGGTGTTCCTCTAAAGGAAAATATTTCGTATTTTCTCCTCTGAAATGTACCCATAAAATGCTCCAGGGGTCCTGCCTGCCTGCATAATATCTATGCTTTTTTCTGCGGGGGATACAAAATGCCTGATTTTCCTGAAGCTCATAGCTGGCATGCTCCAGCTCTATCACCCCTTTGCCGCCGGTGCAATAAAGCAGAATATACTCTTCAATCCCCTCCTCTCTTTCCTTATAATGATGAGCTGCGCTTGGGAAGAACCCTACGTCCGTAAGATACAAGCCACTGACCATGGGATGATTCAGATAAGTCCGGAATGATTCCGTCGGTATGACAAATAATTGCTCGTCCTTAAAGCCATCCTGCTTTTTATATACTTCGTTTTCCATATAAAAATCTTATCACATTTATGGAATATTGTCCATTAATTATGATGATATGACATTCCGCATGCCATTTTGCTTATGCTAGAATAACGGCAGGAAAGATAACATTTTACCAAAATCAGAATATAAAAATAAGTTAGGAGGAAGCATATGAAGCAAGTAATAAAACCGGTTAAGATATGGGAGGAATCCATAACCATCCCGACCTATCAGATATATCCTCCCGAAAAGTGCCCTATTTTTATAGAAAACAGGGCCTATCAGGGAAGCTCGGGAAAGGTATATCCTCTTCCTGTTACGGAAAAAATAGCGGACAAAAAGGAGGATGTAACTTACAAGGCTGTTTTTTTAGAAAATGACTATCTGCTCGTTATGATCCTGCCGGAGCTTGGAGGACGTATTCAGCGTGCATTGGATAAAACGAATAACTATGATTTTATCTATTATAACCATGTCATTAAGCCTGCCCTGGTGGGCCTGACAGGCCCGTGGATATCCGGCGGAATCGAATTCAATTGGCCTCAGCATCACAGACCGTCTACCTATTCGCCGGTGGATTACAGACTGGCCGAAAATGAAGACGGTTCCTGCTCCGTTTTTGCCGGCGAAATTGATAAAATATACGGAACAAAAGGAATGGCACGTTTTACTTTATATCCGGATAAGGCATATATCGAAATTGAGGGCCGGCTTTTTAACCGTACGGATACACCCCAGACCTTCCTTTGGTGGGCAAACCCTGCGGTTCCTGTCAACGATAACACCTATACCGTATTCCCGCCTGATGTCCATGCGGTCATGGATCACGGAAAGCGTGCCGTATCCACCTTTCCCATTGCCACGGGTGAATACTATAAATATGACTATTCGGCCGGTATCGACATCTCCATGTATAAAAATATTAAGGTTCCGACCTCCTTTATGGCCGCACACTCCGATTTTGATTTTATCGGAAATTATGATACGGCCAGGGAAGCAGGGCTGCTGCATATAGCCGACCACCACATCTCACCCGGAAAGAAACAATGGACCTGGGGTAATGCCGATTTCGGCCGGGCGTGGGACAGAAATTTAACCGATGAAGACGGGCCCTATATTGAGTTGATGACAGGTGTATTTACGGATAACCAGCCTGATTTTACCTGGTTAAAGCCCTATGAGGAAAAAACCTTTGTGCAATATTTTATGCCTTTTAAGGGAGTAGGCCATGTTAAAAATGCAACAAAGGATGCAATGATAAGCTTTACCGCAGAGAATAACAGCGCTTCCCTGACCGTATACGCAACCGGCACCTATGAAGATGCCGTTATCCGTGTTAGTAAGAATGGTTTTCTGTTGTATACGGCAACAGAAAATCTGTCACCCATGGATAGCCATACCTTCCGCTTTTCCTTCACAATGGATTCTACGGTGGGATGTACGGTAACCGTAACGGACAGAACAGGTACCGTTTTAGTACAATATGAAGCCATTGAAGAGGAGCTCGAAGCTGTTCCCGATGCTGCCACACCAATACCGTCCCCGGAGGAATTGCGGTCCACTGAGGAGCTTTATCTGGCCGCCACCCATTTAGAGCAATACCGCCATGCTACCTATGAGCCCTCCGATTACTACAGGGAGGGCCTGAAAAGAGATGCTTCGGACATCCGGTTAAACAACGGTTTCGGCCTGCTTCTGTTTAAAAGAGGTTTATTTGAAGAAAGTATTCCCTATTTTCAGGCAGCGATCAAAAAACAGACCTGGAAAAACCCCAATCCCTACTACGGGGAAGCCTACTTTAATCTCGGCCTTGCTCTCGAAGCGGTAAACCGGCCCGATAAAGCCTTTGATGCCTTTTATAAGGCAACCTGGAGCCATGAGACCCAAGGGGCGGGCTTCTATTGGCTGGCCTGCCTTTCTGCCAGAAAAGAGGACTTTAAGGAGGCACTGGAATTTATTGATAAGTCCCTGGTTCAAAATTGGCATAATATGAAAGCACGGCTAATAAAAGCCGCCATTCTCAGAATACTTGGTTATGACAGGAAAGCTTTTCTTGAAGAATGTCTCAGGATAGACCCTCTGGACATGGGCTGCTTATTTGAAAGCGGAAAGCTTTCCAATGACATGTCTTTTTGGAAAAAAACCATGGGATACAATTCCAATAATTACCTGGAGCTGTCCCTAGACTATATAAAAGGCGGATTCTATGAAGAAGCCTTGGATATTCTCCATTCCTGCCCCGGAGATATCCCCTTGGTAAGCTATTACAAATCCTATGCTTACCGAATGTCAGGTGACAGCGAAAAAGGAAAAAAAGCCTGCCTGTATGCGGAGTCACTAAGTCCGGATTATTGCTTTCCCAACAAGCTGGAGGAAATCCGTATTCTTAAAGATGCGGCCGTTTCGGCAGACAAGGCTCCTAATGCTCTTTATTATCTGGGAAATCTGTATTATGATAAAAAGCAGACCGACATCGCCATGGAGCTTTGGCATAATTCCCTCAGGATAAACGATAGCTTCTCTATGGTATACAGAAACTTAGCCATTGCTTATTATAATAAAAAGAATGACAGAGAAGAAGCCTTAAAGTATATGAAAAAGGCTTATGAGCTGGAGCCATCCTATCCCAGGCTTTTGTTAGAATATGACCAGCTATGTGAGAAGCTGGGTTTTTCCAATGAAGTGCGCCTGAATCTTCTTGATAAAAGCTTAGCCCTTGTAAAGGATAAGGATGCCCTCTATCTTACCTATATCACCTTACTTAACAACACAGGGCAATATGATAAGGCTCTCTCGTACTTAAATACCCACATCTTTCATCCTTGGGAGGGGGGCGAAGGCAGGGTCGGCACCCAATACAAATATGCACTCATTCAGAAAGCCATAACGGAAGCAGGCAGCTCCCATTATGAAAAAGCCATTGAGCTGCTAGAGGCAACCCTTTCCTATCCTGATAATTTAGGGGAAGGAAGACTGCCAAATGTGCAGGATAACAAGGCATATTACTATATGGGAATATGCTATAAGGCTCTGCATAATAAGGAAATGGCAGCAGCTTATTTCAAAAAGGCATCCGCAGGACTGACGGAGCCCGGCGCCGTATTGTATTATAATGACCAGCCCTCCGATACCATATTCTATCAGGGACTGGCCCATGAGGAATTAGGCCGGCAGGCAGACGCACGTAAATGCTATCATCAGCTGACGGCCTTTGGGGAAAAGCATATTTTTGATACCGCAGCTTATGATTATTTTGCGGTATCGTTACCGGAAATAGAGGTCTTTCCCGACAATATCCAAACAAGAAACCGAATCTATTGCAAATATCTAATAGCTTTAGGAAGCATCGGTCTTGGAAACAAGAAAAAGGCCGGAGAGATTTTAAAAGAAATACTAAAAGAACAGCCCGGCCATCAGGGAGCTATTGAGCATCTGCCCTTTTGCCGTTCTCCATTCAAACTGCCAAATTAATTATTTTTCACTGTCAATTAATATTTTACCCTTTACTGCTCCGGGTATCTTGTACATTTCAAAGGCCTCATGAATCCGGCTTAAGGGTATTATCTTATAGATGAAAGAATCATCAAACCGCAGTGCTCCCGTCCCCGCATAATGTGCCGTCAGTTCCCATTCCTTCCCGGGGAAGGGAGCACTGTAAGACATCCAGGAACCCGTTAAGGCAAACTCCTTACGGTTCAGGTTCTCCCACTCCTCCACACTGAAGGTCAGTTCTTTCGTAGGTGTTCCAATGAAACATACCCTGCCTTTATTAGCTGCCAGCTCATAAGTCATTTTAATCGTAGCCGTATTTCCGGCCGTCTCATATACATAGTCAAAGCCTCTGCTTTCCGTAACGGCTTTTGCCTTCCTTATGAAGCCTTCCTCCAGGGTGTTAACGGCAGCGTCGGCTCCCAGCTTTTTGGCAAGCTCCAGACGTTCATCGCTGATATCGAAAACCCCCACCTTCCTGGATCCGAATATTTTAGCCCATTGCATAGTAAATAAGCCGATTGTGCCTCCGCCAAGAATGGCAACATTTCCTCCGCCCTGGTAAGGCAGGCGATATAAACCGTGTAAGGCAACTGTGACCGGTTCGAATAAGGCTCCCTGTGCAAATGAAATAGATTCGTCAATTTTTACTACATTTTTCTCAGGTACTGCAACAAATTCTGCAAAGCTTCCATATTGTCTGGAACCAATAAAGCTATAATGCCTGCATAAGGAGTAATTGCCCCTCCGACAATCCTCACATTGCAGACAGGGGATAAGAGGAATGCCCGATACCCTGTCACCGGCTTTCACACCTGTGACTCCCTCTCCGGTTTCCGCTATCACACCGGAAAATTCATGACCTAATACATTCGGATAATAATGGGAGGCATCACCGTTAACTCTCGGAATGTCGGAACCGCAGATTCCGGTATATTTTACCTTAACCAAAACCTCCCCTGCTTTTACCCGGGGCTTATTTATATCTTCATACCGCAAATCTTCCTTTGCATACAATACTCCAGCTTTCATTCTAAACCAACCTTTCCGAAAATCATCTGTTGAACATTTCCTTCAGATTTTCACTAAGTGATAAATACAATTCCAAAGACCTCTTATATTTTTCATAATTCTCTGCAATTGGCTCCTGTACTCTCGTAATCTTTACCGTTTCCTCTACGGCTTCATCGAAATCATGGTACATACCGATACCTACGCCTGCCAAAATAGCCGCTCCCAGAGTTGTTGCCGTATCCGATGCGGGTATGCTGATTCTGCAGCCTGTCACATCTGCATACATCTGCATCCACAGCTTACTGTTAGCGGAACCGCCCATGGCCCTTAAATCCATTTCCTTACTGTTAACGCCGGCCTCTTCCGCCACCTTGAAATTATGAACAACTGAAAAGACAACACCCTCCAGCAATGCCCGTACCATATGGCCCTTTGTTTTATCAAAGCCCAGACCATAAAATACGGCTTTTGCATCCGGATTCCATAGGGGACAGCGTTCTCCCGACATATAAGGCAGAAAAACCACACCGTCTGATCCCGGCGCGATTTTTTCTGCCAGGGCGGTCAGCTCATCAAAGGAATTGTTTTCTCCGAACTCCTGTTTAAACCATCTAAGCGCTCCGCCGCCGCCAACGGTGCCTCCCTGCAGCAGCCACAAATCCGGCACTACGTGAGTACTTAATATCAGCTTCGGATGAGCATTGGGCCGATCTTCACAGATGCTCATTCCACCGGCCTGCCCCCCCTGGATCTGCGTCTGTTTTGCCTTGTAAACTCCTGCGCCCAAGGTGCCGCAGGCCGCATCAAGGCCTCCGGCAACGACCGGAGTCCCCTGCACCAGCCCTGTAAGCAATGCCGCCTCCCTCGTCAAATACCCGATAATATCATGACAATTAAAAATGTCAGGTACTTTATCAAGGGAAATTCCCATTTCCCCAGCTAAATTTTTATCATAGGTGCCTGTCCTGGTATTAAAGAAATGTATCCCATAGTTCTGGCACTTATCTGATGACATAATCCCGGTAAGCTTCATTCCTATAAAATTATTACTATGTAAAAATTTATAGGTCTTTTTATATATTTCCGGTTTTGTTTCCTTAAACCACAGTATCTTGGGTGTTGTATAAGACGGCAGAAAGGCATTGCCTGCCACATTAAAAATCCTGTCTGCACCCAGCTCACCGGTTACCCGTTCCGCTATATCCTTTGCCCTGGTATCCATCCAAATGGGCGTATTGTACAAGCAGTTCCCATTCCTGTCTACGGGAATGGACGACCAGCTCTGTCCGTCAATCCCGATTCCCCTTATTTGTACCGGATTAATCTCTGCCTTTTTTAAACAATCCTTTATACCAAGGCATATACTGTCCCACCATTCATCGGGGTTTTGTTCCACCCACCCCGGATTAGGATAATAAATGGGATAACCCTGATTCGATTGTGAAATTACATCGCCTTTCCTGTTAAAAACGGCAACCTTGCAGGCAGAAGTACCCACGTCAATACCTAACAATAAATCGACCATATTTCTCCCCCGTCCACGCGGCTGTCACAGGTAAGCCTACGGTATCTGATAAGCTTTTCCGTTACACCCGCAAACCTTCATCCTGTTCATAACCAGCTGCTTTACATTTTCACGGCCAACTTCACCATACCCTTTAGGGTCAAAAGCATCCGGATTATTTTTTAAATATCCCTTTATTCCGTTACTGAATGCCGCCCTCAGTTCCGTTGCAAAATTAACCTTACATATCCCCCGTTTAATACTTTCCCTCACCGCTTCGTCAGATAAGCCCGAAGCTCCATGAAGAACCAGAGGAATATCCACCACCTTTCCGATTTCACTAAGACGCTCCAGATCCAGTTTTGGTTCTCCCTTATAAAAGCCATGGGCTGTTCCGATAGCTACCGCCAGGGAAGCAACCTTCGTTCTTTCCACAAATTCCTTTGCTTCTTCAGGCTCCGTATAACCGCCGTTCCCTCCGTCCAAAGCATCCTCTTTTCCGCCAACCTTGCCCAGCTCCGCTTCAACAGGAACCTTTGACGGTGCACATGCGTCGGCAACTCTCTTCGTAATGGAAATATTTTCTTCAAAAGCACTGTGAGATCCATCTATCATAATTGATGTATAACCGATCCGTAATGCCTGCATAGCCAGTTCAAAACTGCTTCCATGGTCCAAATGAATGGCTACGGGTACGCTTGCATTTTCTCCCGCCGCTTTCGCAAGAGCATAATAGTAAGCCAAGCCTGCATATTTGACCGTAGAAGGAGTCGTTTGCAGCATAACCGGGGCCTTTACTTCTTCTGCGGCAGCAACAACCGCCTGCACCATTTCCATATTCTCCACATTAAAGGCACCTACCGCATAGCCTCCTTTCTGAGCAGCTAATAATAATTTTTCTGATGAAACCAATGGCATATGACAATCCTTTCCATAATGTTTAACACATTATCCTTTATTTCTTTCATTACCGCTCCTGACTATTGAATCCTGAAAATGACACTCCTTATCTAATCGTCACCGGAATCCACATCAATCAGCACCTTCATCGTTGTTTCACTGTTATTTTTAATATACTCATACGCTTCGAGGTAATCTCCGAATGAGAAATGCCTGCTCATTAACGGTTTGAGTTGTATTTTTCCTTCTTCCACAAAATGAATGGCATCCACATAATCCTCATGCCTGTACATCATGGAGGTATTCAAATCCAGTTCGGAATCATTTAACTTTGCAAGATCCACATTTGCCATACCCGCATATACTGCTACCAGGACTATCATGCTGCCCTTTCTGGCATTTTGGATTGCCTGTCCCATGGTAATATCGTTACCTGCACAATCATAAATAATATCGGCTTTATCTGCCCCGAAGCATGCTATCATGGATTTGGCAAAATCCGCTTTCTTCGTATTGTAAATATAATCCGCTCCGCATTGCTTTGCTAACTCCAGGCGGTAATCGGAAATATCCGTCATCATAACCTCAGCCGCACCAAAGGCTTTTAAAGACTGGCATAATAAAATGCCGATAGGTCCCGCACCAAGGACGGCGATTTTCTTCCCCTTTACATCACCGGCCCGCTTGCAGGCATGAACAGTAACAGCCAGGGGCTCAATCATGGCACCTTCATCATAGGTCATGCTGTCGGGCAGCGGTGTAATCTTAGAGGCATCTACCGTAAAATATTCACTTGCGGTGCCTATGGTCTGAAAGCCCATAACTTTTAAATTTTCACATAAATTATATTTTCCATGAGTACACGGATAACACTTACCACAGTATACCTGCGGCTCTATGGTAACTTTCTGGCCGATCCGAAGTCCGGTCACCCCCTCACCTAATGCTGCTACCTTAGCCGATACTTCATGTCCCTGGGTCAGCGGATAGGTCACATAGGGATGCTGTCCGTGATATACATGAATGTCACTTCCGCATATGCCGATTCTCTTAACCCGTACCAATACCTGACCCGGCTTTACTTCCGGTACAGGTACCTCATCAAACCGAATTTCATGGGGTGCCGGCATTACTTCCTGAAGCATTGTTTCTTTCATAAAAATTTCTCCTTCCCAATCAAGATTTTTATTATCAAAATTAAGCCCTTTTTTAAGTGGTATCACAAGACAGCTTCTCATCACGAGATACACCCCAAAGCCTGTTCCTGATACTTTGGGGTGCAGATGATCGATAAAATAAACCCGGTATTATTTGTTTCATTTATTTTGATGCCCGTTTTTGTTGTAAACAGTCAAAGCCTACCGCAAGAGCAAGTACAATTCCCTTTACAACCATCTGCATATATGTGCTTACGTTTAACAGAACCATACCGTTGGTCAAAATACCTATAATAAGTACACCTGCCACTACATTCGAAATTTTACCGTAGCCGCCGGAAACAGAAACACCGCCTAATACAACACAAGTAATGACATCAAATTCATAGCCCTTACCGGCCGTAGGCTGTGCCGAATTTGTACGGGACAGCATGACGATACCGGCCAAGCCTGCAAACAGGCCCGACAGGGCATAAATCAAATATTTTACGGCACCGACACGGATACCGGAAAGCTTGGAAGCCTCCTCATTACCGCCTACCGCATAGAAATATCTTCCGAAATAGGTTTTATTCAAAATAAAGGCACCGATTGCAAAGCAGCAAATCATGATAATGACCGGAACGGGAATAGGTCCTAAGTAGCCCTGGCCAATCACCTTAAACCTTTCATCAAACCCGTATACGGGTGTTCCGCCGGAAAGCAGATAGGCGGCCCCTTCAAATACGATTTGCGTTGCAAAGGTTGCAATAATGGCAGGAATTCCGATAGTAGATACTAAGAATCCGTTCAATACACCAATTAATGTAGCCATTAACAGAGAACAGATTACGGCAGCAGCCATACTAAAACCGCTGTTGACCATTAAATAGGCACATACGATATTTACAATTGTAATAACCGAGCCTGTTGAGAGGTCGATGCCTGCTATTAAAATAACAAAGGTCATACCAATGGAGGCAATGCCATACATAGAAACCTGACGGGCGATGGTAAATAAATTGGATGATGAAAGGAATCTGGGATTTGCCAGTGCAAATCCGATAAACAAGAGGGCAAAAACGACCCATATAGCTTTACTTTTTAATTGATTAAGAACATTAGTTTTCATTCTTTACCTCCTTAACGGCAGATGCCAGTCTCATAATCGAATCCTGCTTAAACTCCTGCTTCTTTAATTCTCCGGTTATCTGACCTTCCGATAACACTATAATTCTATCTGACATACCCATCAGCTCTTCCATTTCGGAAGAAATCAAAAGAATGGTTTTGCCCTGTTCTACCAAGTCATTCATTAACTTGTAAATTTCAAATTTAGCACCCACATCAATTCCACGGGTCGGTTCGTCAAAAATAATCAATTCGGAGTTAGCCGCAAGCCATTTTCCAAGAATCACCTTTTGTTGGTTTCCACCGCTTAAATTCTTAACCAATTGATTTAATGTTGGTGTTTTAATCAATAAATCATCTTTATATTTTTTAGCATTTTCCTGCTCTTTTTTGGAATTAATAACAGAAGCCCTGGAAATTTTATTATAAATCGGCATATTAATGTTATTCTTTACAGAAATTCCAAGTAACACTCCATGACGCTTGCGGTCCTCCGGCACAAGAGCAATACCACAGTCGATCGCCTCCCTGGGCGTCTTGGGATCTATTTCTTTTCCATTAAAAATAATCTTGCCTGAGGTTTTTCTGACTACACCAAAAACCATCTGCGCAAGCTCTGTTCGTCCGGCGCCGACCAGACCGCCAAGGCCCAGCACCTCACCTTTTCTCAATTTCAAATTAATATCTTTGTCTCCATTACCACATACGTTCCGTAATTCCAGAACAATTTCATCTTCCTTAATACAAGCCTTTCTCGGAGGATAGGATTCCTTTAAATCACGTCCTACCATCAGATGGATCAGCTCATCTATATGAGAATCTTTTGTAATAAGCGTTTTTATATATTCACCGTCACGCAATACGACAATACGGTCGGATAAACGATAAATCTCCTCGAGCCTGTGGGATATGTAAATAATAGATACCCCCTTTGACTTCAATAGCTCACAAACCTTAAACATACTTTCCACTTCCGCACTGGTAAGGGGTGCGGAAGGCTCATCCATAATCAAAACCTTGGCATCCTGCATGATTGCCTTGGCAATCTCAACCATCTGCTGATATCCTACGGTAAGATCTCCCGCCAAAGTTTTCGGATTGATCTTAATATTCAATTGTGCAAAAGCCTTTTCCGCCTCTTTTTCCATTGCCTTCTTATCAACGAGTATCCCCTTCTTAATAGGGTTACCCAGAAACAGATTTTCCGCTGCGGAAAGCCCCTTTACATTATTAAATTCCTGGTAGATAATTGCGATTCCGTTTTCTGCCGCCAGCTGAGGTGACATACTGGTAAATTCTCTGCCATTAATGATAATTTTACCGGATGTGGGAATAACGGCACCGGAACAGGTTTTTATGAGAGTGGACTTTCCCGCACCATTCTCTCCGATCAGCGCAAGAATCTCACCCTTCTTAAGCTCCAGCGAAACATCCTTCAATGCAATAACACCAGAATATTCTTTTCTAATATGCTGCAATTGTAAAATATATTCTTCATTCATATTCTATACCACGCCAATCTTAATTTATAAAATGCAGGGCTGTGATTATGACAGCCCCACATTAACAACTTAGAACCTACCGCATATTATTCATAATCTGCTAAATACTCAGGAGCATTATCCGCGTTAATAACGAGAAGCGGTCTGAACAGATTCTGCTCTTCAAAGGTTTCACCGTTAAGTAATCTTTCATATAAATCCACTACTGCTGCCGCCGTTTTCTTATTGGAACCTTCAAAGCCGACAGATGCCCTGCTTGCTTCTCCGTTCACGATTGCTTCTAACTGCTGCTGTGTTGCATCAGCCGAGAAGATACCCATATCTTCAGGAATTTTTCCGCCGGTAGCTGTCATAAACGCTTCGTTAGCTCCGATATCTCCACCTGCTCCGATGGAACAAACAACTTTAACATCCGGATTTGCCTGTAGAATCGTTTCCATATTGGATAATGCCGCCTGTGCGTCAAGAGCCGGCTGTTGCGCAACCACTTCATATTTTCCTGCACTTATTTCTTCAAGGGCTTCCAAGATACCGTTCTCTCTTTCAAGCAGGATCGGTGTCTGGGGATAATTCATTACTGCTATCTGCGCTTTATTATCTTCCGTATAATGCTCATTAATAAATTCTGCTGCTGCTTTACCAATCGTGTAGCCTAATTCCGTATTGTCAAGAACCCAGTTAAGATCAGTATTTGTCATCTTATCATCCCAGCACATAACTTTAATTCCGGCATCTCTTGCTTCCTTTAAATAATCCTCAATTGCGTTGGGATCTGAGGGATGAACCATGATTAAATCCACTTCATTGGTTATGAAATTTTCAATCTGCTGAATCTGTGTCGCCGAATTATCATCACAGGCAAGGATTGTATAATCCCATCCTTTTTCCTTTAATAATTTTTCAACTTCCCCAAAAACACCTGCCCAATAACTGTTTTCCAATGATTGGATCGTAATACCCACCTTAAAATCGGAACCGCCTGCTGCTTCCGTTGTCTCCTCCGCCGCTTCTTCTTCAGCGGGTTCTGCCGTCTCCTCTGCTGCAGGTTCTTCCGTCGCTGCTTCTTCTTTACTTCCGCAGCCTGCCAAGCTTGTAACTACCATAGCCGCGGTAAGCAACAATACCATAAATTTCCTTCTCATTTTATTACCCTCCTAATTTTATTATATAAACGGCTTTCTGCCATTTATTCAAAGTAATCCGATTATCGCGCCTATACCACTGTGAAGCAGCCATCAATAATCATATCGCATCCGGACGTATAAGTTGATGCATCCGATAATAAGTAAATTACCGCCCCCGCCAGTTCTTCAGGTGTACCCATACGTTTGTAGGGAATAGATTCTATCCACAGCTTCTGCCACTCGGGATTGGAATTACCGGTAATTGCCGTGCGTATATATCCGGGGCTAATGGAATTGACGCGGATTCCCTTATCTACCCATTCCACCGCAAGAGATTTTGTCAGATGCTTAACGGCAGCCTTTGAAGCATTGTAGGAAGCCTGTCCCTGAGGGATATTAACAATCGTTGCCGACATGGAAGCCGTATTAACAATACTTCCTTTCTTATGATTGGCGGCCAGATACCTTCCGAAGGTCTGTGCCACATAATAAACACCGTTTAAATTCACATCTACAACCTTTAACCAGTCTTTTGGCTCACATTCTAAGGCAGGCTTATGCAGGCAGATGCCGGCATTATTAAAAAGCAGATCCAATGTCCCCATTTCCTCAGCTGCCTTATCCATACATTCCTGTACATTGTCAGGATTTGTCACATCACATATATAAGCTTTCGAACGCACACCATATTCTGCCGCTATTCTTTCCGCCACTGCCGTTGCATCGGCCAGATCCAAAATAACGACATCAGCACCCGCATCGGCTATATAGGAAGCAACTACTTCACCAATTCCCTGATAACCGCCGGTAACAATACACACTTTACCTTTAAGAGAAAAAATATCATGTTTCATATTCTTTTCTTTCTTACCCCTTTCTTTTTTTTTGCTGAAAAACGAGTCATAATAATAAATCTATAGCAATTAGTGATGTATTACACTATTTGTTAC
>CAMJWQ010000027.1 GCA_946409475.1 uncultured Lachnospiraceae bacterium | reverse complement strand
CGGCGGCGATGCAGCCGGAACCTACCCCACTGTAAAAGCCGCTTAAAAAAGGTGACAGATAAGCATGATTTCCTACAGAAAAAATATAAGCAAGAACCAATGTGAGTATACCTAATATAATGGGAATAAAAAATAAATATACCCTTTTTTTTAATAAGCTACTGAAGTCCTCGTTTGATGTACTATTTGTACATGCTAAGATTTTAATGAGCATAATTTTCCTCCTTTAAATCAAATATAAAAATATCTTCAATGGGTAGATCAAAATACTGGGCTATTTTATGGGCAAGTACAAGAGATGCCTTATATTTCCCATTCTCCAGTGAAATGATGGTCTGTCTGGTAACGTCCACGGCATCTGCCAGTTCATTCTGCGTTACTTTTCTCTCCTTTCGCAATTCCTGAATACGATTTTTCAATTTATCACTTCCTAAAATGTTTTTATGGCAAAACAAGAGTATTTATTGTCCTAATTAAATGTATAGTGCACTTGACATTTATAGTATAGTATGCTTTACATTAAATGTCAAGTGCACTTTACCAGGACTATATTATTTCTATGGCTTTATCCTTTATTTCTACAAATTCCTGAATACTATAAACGGTTTTTCCGCTGTATCCGGTAACTGTTCCGGCAGAGAAAAGTGAGTTTAAAACAGCTTCCTCTACGGCTTCCGCCACAGCCCGAAAAGGGATATCCATCTTACTTTCATTCAGTATCTGAAGGGTGTGGAAGGGAGACTGCTGCTCTAATACATTAGCGGTGGAAAAGCCGATGATAATTTCACCGCTGCCATGACCGATATAGGAACCGGTTCTGGAAAGACCCACCGCGGAACGTTTTAAGATACGTTTTAACTGCCGGCTGCTAAGGGGAAGATCTGTTGCCACGATAATCATGATAGAACCTTTGTCTACGTCCGATTGCTTTACTTTCTTCATAATCCTTGAGCCTATGGCTTCACCCTGAATCATTAAATCCTTGGTTATGCCCTGATTGGTCTGGACCAAAACGCCTATGGTAAAGGATTTTCCGTCAATTTCCATTGTTCTTGAGGAAGAGCCGATTCCCCCCTTTAAGCCGAAGCAAACGGTACCTTTCCCGGCCCCCACATCTCCCATCTGAAAATCTTCCCCCGCATTTTCGATTGCTTCAAAAACATGCTCCTTTTTAACAGCCTGGTTTTCGATATGATTTAGGGCGGCATCATTGCATTCACCTACAACAGGATTGACAGATTTCACAGCTGCCCCTTCCTTTTGGCAGACAGTAATCATATATGATACCAAAGCATCATGAACCAAACCGATATTTAAGGTGTTGGTAAGAGCTATGGGGGTTTCCAGGGTGCCTAACTCCTCTATCTGCACAAGGCCCTGGGTCTTTCCGAAGCCGTTTAATACATAAGAGGCGGCAATCAGCTTGTGAGTAAAGGGATTATCTGCGGAAGGGATAATTACCGTGACGCCGGTTTTATTTTCAGCAGTATCAATGGTGGAGTGACCGACCAGAACACCCGGTACATCCGTTATTCTATTTCGTTTTCCCGGTCGTAAGGAACCTATTAATATACCGGCTTCCCTTAAGGTAGTAAAATTGGACTTTTCTTTTGGCATAGCTTTTCCTTTCCTGTTCTTATGGAAGTAATAATATTTTTTCCGAAATAAATGAAGAATTAATAAAAAGTATATCATTTTTTACAGGAAAATAAAATTTTGTTTCTATTCCGTCTGTAAGTGATAAAGGAAATAATATAAATAATTTGCTTTATAAATAAATTGAAATTATAATAATATAAAAATGAAAAACAGGTAAAGCTATGAAAAAATTTTTGATATTTACTTATAAGGATGCCTGCTATCATTCCTATATTTATTTTGCGGAACGAATGGCAGATGAATTTCATAAGCTGGGATATGAAGCTGAAATCTTTATAAGGACCGATAGAAACGGTGATGAACTGGAGCGGTATAGGGGGCAGACCTATACGGCCTGTATGGAGTTTAATTCCAGCCTGCCAAAGGCCCTTTTGGAGGATGGAACGTATTATCTTGATCAAATCGATGCACCCTTTTATGATTTTATTCTGGATCATCCTTTATATCATCATGATGCATTAAAACAGAAATTAAAAAACTTTCATGTATTTTGTCTGGATGAGAAACATAGGCAGTATATAAAACGGTATTACCCGCATATCAGGAGCGTACATGTCTTTTGCATGACGGGTGAAGAATACATACCTGCCACATCCCTTAAGGACCGCAGCATAGATGTGCTTTTTACGGGAACCTATATGAATCCGAAAGACATACAGGCTGCTATTGATAAGGCCCCCTTGCCTATTCAGGAGGATATAAACGGTCTTATTAAAAAAATGCTGACGAATACGGAAATGACCCAGGAAGAAGTGCTTCTGCGGCAAATGAAAGGCTCCGATATCATAAATTCCCATAATTTCAGTCTTTTCATGAAGAATTATTTTTTGGCAGATACGTATATACGTGCCTTTTTCCGGGAGAAAGTGATTAAGACCCTCGCAGGCGCAGGCATACCCCTCACCCTTTACGGCTCCGGATGGGATACACTTTTTACCGATAATAAAAAGAATTTGCAGATAGAAGCCGGTGTTCCCTTTAAGGACACATTTTACTTAATGTCCCGGGCTAAAATTGTGCTGAATATTATGCCGTGGTTTAAAGCGGGGACCCATGACCGTATATTTTCCGCAATGCTTAATCATTGTATCAGTCTTACGGATACCAGCTCAGAGATAGATAATTTATTTGAAGACGGAAAAAACATTGTATTATTTGATCTGAATCATTTGGAAAAGCTTCCGGAGCTTGTCGGTGATCTGCTGGGTAATGCCGATAAAATGCAGGCTATTTCTGAAGCCGGATATAGGGAGGCCGTACAAAATCACACATGGGATAAGAGAGTGAAGGAAATAGCAGAGGTTATGAAAACGAGGACCTTTTATGAAAATTTTATTAATAGCCGTTAATGCCAAATATATTCATTCCAATCTGGCCGTTTATTGCCTGAAAGCATTTGCGGAAAAAAATAATCAGACAAAAGCACAGATCATTGAAATTGCGGAATATAGCATCAATCAGCAGCCCCGGGAAATTCTTATGGATATCTATAAAAGGAAGCCGGATTTCCTTGCCTTTTCCTGTTATATTTGGAATATTGAAATGATCAGGGAAATTTCAAACAATTTAAAAAAAATACTGCCTCAGGTACCCATCTGGGCAGGCGGGCCGGAAGTTTCCTATGATACAAAGGAATTTTTAAATAATAATAAACAGTTTACGGGTATCATAAAAGGGGAGGGAGAGCTTTCTTTTGCATCCCTTTTATCTGCTTATGGACAAATTAAGGATGTTTCTGAAATAAAAGCTGCGGAAGAATTTTTTAAAAAAGTGAAGGGAATCTGCTACCGCAGCAGTGAAGGGAAAATCATTGAAAACGAAGAGCAGGTAACATTGAACCTAAGCCTTGTTCCTTTTCCTTATGAGGATATCAATCTTTTTCATAACAAAATAATTTATTATGAGTCCTCCAGGGGATGTCCTTTTTCCTGCAGCTACTGCTTATCCTCTGTCGATAAAAGGGTACGGTTCAGGAATCTTGACATGGTTAAGGAGGAGCTTATGTTTTTTTTAAAGCATAAGGTGCCTCAGGTGAAATTTGTAGACCGTACCTTTAATTGCCATCATGAACATGCCTTGGCAATCTGGAGCTTCATCAGGGACAACGATAACGGTATTACCAATTTTCACTTTGAAATCTCTGCCGACCTGCTTACCGGAGAGGAGCTGGAATTACTGCAGTCCCTAAGACCGGGACTTGCCCAGCTGGAAATAGGAGTACAGTCAACCAATGTAAGGACGATAGAAGAAATAGACCGCAGGACGGACCTGGTGAAATTAAAACGGAATGTGAGGGAAATCGGAAAAGGGAATAATATTCATGAACATCTGGATTTAATTGCAGGCCTTCCTTTTGAAGACTATACAAGCTTCCGGCAGTCCTTTAATGAAATATATGAACTGCGGCCCAATCAGCTGCAGCTTGGATTTTTAAAAGTTTTAAAAGGCTCAAAAATGCACATAAAAGCAGAGGAATACGGTATCCGGTATCAGCATAAGCCCCCCTATGAGATATTATTTTCAAAATGGATGCCCTTTTCCGATATGATAAAGCTTAAGGAAGTAGAGGAAATAGTCGAGGTATATTATAACAGCGGGCAATTTGTAAATACCCTGGCATTGCTGGCATCAGAATATGAAGCTCCTTTCCTTATGTACGAAAGACTGGCGGCCTTCTATTCCGGAAAGGAATATTTTACACGTAAACACACAAGAATAGACCGTTATTATATCCTGCTGGAATTTATAAAAGAAGAGCCTTCGGAAAAGCCTGCGGACAAAATGGAATTATACAGGCAAATGCTGGTATATGATTTATATCTTCGGGAGAATTTGAAAAGCAGACCGGATTTTGCGGGAGATTTGACGGAATTTAAGAATCTTGTCCGGGAATTTTATAAAAAAGAAGAAGAAGCTCACATTTATTTAAAGGGTTATGAAAAGTATTCGGCAAAGCAAATGATGAAAATGACACATCTGGAGATTTTCCGGTTCCCTGTATATGACCTCAAGGCCTGTTTTCAGGGAAAAGCCGGCAGGTACCCGGTATTGTTTGATTATGGGGCCCGTAATGCTTATACCCATGATGCCGGTGTTATAGTACCAAAATGATAAAAAAAACAGGCTTTTTAAATGCAGCCAATATGTAAACAGTAAAGTAAAAAGGCAATGAGGATAATTATGAAGAAGCGAACATTAGAGATTCTGGCACAGCTGGATGCCCATTTTTCAACAGAGTATAAATGCTATTTAAATTTTGAAACACCCTGGCAGCTGTTAATTGCCACTATTTTAAGCGCACAGTGTACGGATGCCAGGGTAAATATGGTGACGGAGGCTTTATTTAAAAAATATGATTCCGTTGAAAAATTCGCCAATGCAAATCTGAAGGAATTGGAACAGGATATTAAATCCACCGGCTTTTACCACAACAAAGCAAAAAATATAATCGCCTGTTCCCAAAAGCTTTTGGAAGATTTTAAAGGAGAAGTGCCAAGCGATATGGATAAGCTGACTTCTCTTGCCGGAGTGGGGAGAAAAACAGCGAATGTCATTCGCGGTAATATTTTTCATGAGCCAAGCATTGTGGTAGACACGCATGTAAAAAGAATTTCAAAAAGGCTGGGATTTACGAAGGAAGAAGACCCGGAAAAAATTGAATATGAACTGATGAAGGAGCTCCCCAGGGATCACTGGATTTTATATAACATACAAATCATAGCCTTTGGCAGAACCATCTGTATGGCCAGAAATCCCAGGTGTGAAGAATGCTTTTTAAATTCTCACTGTGTGGAATATAAAAATAAACAAACGAAAAGAAAATCAACATAATTCCTTTAAAGACTGCAGGAGCTTATTTTTAACAGGACTGTTTAAGGATTCGGCTTTTTCCGCCAGCTGTTTGAGCTTATTGTCTTCATGGTTCTCCCTGTAAAGACCGGCCAGCAGTAAATAATGGGCAGTGATATCCGTACCGCAGGAAATACCGTATTCCAATACCATAATGGCCTCCTTATCCATACCAAGTCCGTGAAGATAACGTCCCCAGGAATATAAGGTCCTGATTAATAAGGAGAAATTCCGGTCATATTTGCTTAATAAGGGATAATTACGTGTACCATAGGCAAGCTTTAAATCCGTATTGGTCATGTAGCTGAGATTGACTATTTTTTCGGCTTTTAAAGCCTGTATTGTTTTTTGGAATTCTAAAATTTCAGGATCCTTTATTTCCAAAAAGGGAAGCATATCGTCCCGGATTGTGATATAATGTAAATGTTCTATCGATTTTTGGGGCGTATGATTGGCGGCATATTCCTTCTGCCAAAATTCATCCCTGGTATTTTGCTGGGCTTTTTCCACTTTTTTTCTCTTATAAAAGAACCATAGAATAAATACAATAAAACAACTAAAAATAGGAAACATCATTTGTTTTTCCTTTCCAATGTAATGAGGTGATTGTCATGCTTTATAAAAAGAATAAAAAGGTACAAAGAATCATAGCAGGAATAATCGTTATTTTATTAATCATTGCCATGGTTTTACCGACATTATTATATTTTATTTAGTATATAATTAAGTAAAATAATTGAATAAAATTATATATCTTTATGTCATAATATACAAAATGGCTTATGATATGTCAAATATTTTGCATGTAATATGCCTTGCAAAAGTATTCTCTTATGATAAAATATTTGTATTCTTGAAAGGGGTAGATTATATGAAAAGAAAATCATTTAAGATAATGACAACAATTATGATGATTTTATTCTTTTGCTTTGCTGCCGATAAGGAGGCCTTTGCAAAAGAAGCTACCATCACAAACGGAGTTTATATAGAAGATCTGGACGTATCCGGACTGACTGCGGAAGAGGCCCAAAAAGCTGTTGAAAATCTAATGGATGAATGGAAGGAAAGAGAGATTACTTTGCAGATCCAGGGGGAATCGGTGACCGTAACGGCGGAAGAACTGGGATTATCCTGGAGCAATGCGCAAATAGCCGAGGAAGCCGTTTCCTTAGGCAAGGAAACGAACATTGTAAAACGCTATAAAACCTTAAAGGATTTAAGCAAAAATCCGCAGGTTTATTCCATTGATCTGGCAGTCGATAAAGAGGCCCTGACCAATATTATTAATGAAAAATGTGTACCCTTCAATAAAGAAGCGGTGGATGCTGCCCTGACAAGAGAGGGAGGCACCTTTCAGATCGTTGACGGAGAAGAAGGGCATGTGATCGATGTGAATGCTTCCGTGGATAAAATTATGAATTATATAACCTCCGAATGGGATAGGCAGGATGCCGGTATCGGTCTGGAATTAACTGTAGAGGAGCCGAGAGGGACCAGAGAGGAATTAGAAAAGGTAAAAGATGTGTTAGGGAAGTTTAGTACCAGTTATAAAACCTCCGGCAAAGCAAGGTCGGCAAATGTGGCCAACGGGGCCAGACTGATAAACGGAACCCTCCTATATCCGGGAGACAGCTTTTCTGCCTATGAAGCAGTCAGTCCCTTTACGGAAGCAAACGGTTATTATATGGCAGGCTCCTATTTGAACGGCATGGTGGTGGACAGTCTGGGAGGCGGAATCTGTCAGGTTTCTACTACCTTATATAATGCGGTATTAAGGGCGGAGCTTGAGGTGACGGAGAGATCCAATCACTCCATGATCGTTACTTATGTTGATCCTGCGGCAGATGCGGCTATTGCAGGAACCTACAAGGATTTTAAATTTACGAATAATAAGGATTATCCTATTTATATAGAAGGGTACACCACTTCCGATAAAAATCTGACATTTGCAATTTACGGTCTGGAGGACAGACCCTCCAACAGGGAAGTAAGCTATGTCAGCGAAACTCTTAGTACGACAAATCCCGGTCCCGATCAGATTAAGGCAGATACTTCCCAGGGAATAGGATATGTTGACATACAGGCTGCCCATACCGGATATGTAGCAAAGCTCTACAAGGTGGTAAAAGAAAACGGAGTGGAGGTCAGCAGGGAGGAAGTAAATAAAAGCTCCTATAAGGCTTCTCCGAGATACTGCACCGTAGGCGTCAATACGGCGGATCCCAATGCGTACAATGCCATTATGGGAGCCATTAATACGGGGAATATCGATATTGTAAAGAGTACGGCGGCAGCCTATGCCAATACGACTCAGGATGCGGCGGTTCAGGCGGCGGCCCAGGCAGCGGCAAACCAGGCAATTTTGGATGCTCAGGCAGCAGCGGCTGCCCAGGCTCAGGCTGAGGCCGAAGCAGCAGCGGCAGAGGCCCAGGCGGCGGCAGAAGCCCAGGCGGCGGCAGAGGCCCAGGCGGGGCAGTCACCGGATGCCCAGGCGGCTGAAGGAGCCCAGTAGGCTGGTACTCAGGCATCAGAACGAAAGGGATTGAAGAGGAAAAGAGATTGGGAAGCCGCGGGCATTTGCCTGTGGTCTTCCTATTCCCATATGTAACGCATTACTTAGGGAGATAAGTATGAAAGCAGGCAAAGTTCCGGAAAGCATATTAAAGAGAGCGGTTTTAAAGCAAATCAAAACGAAAAGAGAGGAAATCCTTATCGGTGCAGGAATTGGTGAAGACTGTGCGGTGGTGAAACTGCAGCCCGATGAGGTATTTGTTATGTCCACGGACCCCATTACCGCAACGGTACAGGATATAGGAAGACTGGCTGTTCAGATAACGGCAAATGACCTGGCAAGTGCAGGAGCGGAAACGGTGGGTATCCTGTTAACTATATTACTGCCGGAAATGACTTCCGAAGCAGAGCTGAGGGATATGATGAAACAGATAGAAGAAATTTGTTCCTTACATAATATTCAGGTAATGGGAGGCCATACGGAGGTCACAAGGGCGGTGCTGCAGCCCATCATTACGGTGACCGGAGTCGGCAAGGCCAAAGAGGATAAGCTGGTTACGACAAAAGGAGCCAAGCCGGGTCAGGATGTGGTTATCAGTAAATGGATCGGATTAGAAGGAACTTCTATCATTGCGAAGGAAAAAGAACGGGAGCTGGCAAAACGTTTTTCTTTGCAGTTTATTGAGGAGGCTAAGAAATTTGCCGATGCCGTTTCTGTCATACCGGAGGCTGCCACCGCGGTTAAGTCCGGCGTTAGTGCTATGCATGACGTGACGGAGGGCGGTATTTTCGGTGCTCTTTGGGAACTGGCAGAGGCATCCGGCGTTGGACTGGAAATAGATTTAAAGAAGATACCCATTCGACAGGAAACCGTTGAAATTTGCGAATACTTTGGGCTGAATCCTTATTATCTTATATCCAGCGGAAGCATGCTTATGGCAAGCGATAAAGGACATGATCTGGTAAGAGAATTAGAGAGAGAGGGTATTCATGCCGCGGTAATCGGAAAGGTCATGCCGGGAAATGACCGGATCATCAGAAACGAAGAGGAAATCCGTTATCTGGAGCCTCCGAAAGCAGATGAGTTATACCGTATAATGGGTTGACAGGCATAAATGATTACTTTTTAGAATATATAAAAAACCATAGTGATGGAAGGAATCGGAGAGTCTGCTATGAATGAAATGAGAGAAAAAATATTGACCTTTATAGAAAAGAACAGTCGTGTCAGCTTAAAGGAACTGGCAATTATATTAGGGGTGGAAGAAATAACGGTAGCCAATGAAATGGCCGCAATGGAGAAAGAAAATATTATCTGCGGATATCACACCCTTATCGACTGGGAAAAAACCACCACAGAGAAAATAACGGCGTTGATTGAGGTCAGGGTTACTCCGCAGAGAGGACAGGGATTTGATAAAATCGCGGAAAGAATTTATAACTATCCTGAGGTTACCGCCGTTTATCTGATATCCGGCGGCTATGACCTTATGGTTATTTTAGAGGGAAAAACCTTACGGGATGTTTCTAATTTTGTATCCGATAAGCTATCGCCCCAGGAATCCATATTAAGTACGGCGACCCATTTTATATTAAAAAAATATAAGGATCACGGAACCATATTGGCAAAAAAATCAAAAGACGAAAGGATGTTAGTGACACCTTGAAAAAGCTGTTAGCAGATAAGGTGCTGGATATTAAACCCTCCGGCATCCGTAAATTTTTTGATATTGTCAGTGAAATGCAGGATGTAATTTCTCTTGGAGTGGGAGAGCCGGATTTTGATACCCCCTGGCATATCCGTGATGAGGGCATCTATTCACTGGAAAAGGGCAGGACCTTTTATACCTCTAATTCCGGATTAAGGGAATTGAGAGAGGAAATATGCAGGTATTTAAATAGAAGGGTTCATCTGACTTATGATCCCAATAAAGAGACCATTGTGACCGTAGGGGGGAGTGAAGCAATTGATATTGCCTTACGAGCCATGATTAATCCCCGGGATGAGGTATTGATACCTCAGCCCTCTTATGTTTCCTACGAGCCCTGCACTATTTTGGCAGATGGGGTGCCGGTCTTTATTCCTTTGCAGCCGGAGAATGATTTTCGATTAACGAAAGAGGATTTACTGAAAGCGATTACCCCAAAAACTAAAATTTTGATTTTACCCTTTCCTAATAACCCCACCGGTGCGATTATGGAAAGGAGGGATTTGGAAGGTATAGCAGAGGTCGTTATGGAGAAGGATTTATTTGTGATATCCGATGAGATATATTCGGAGCTGTCTTTTCTGGAGAATCATGTATCCATTGCTTCCATTGAAGGAATGAAGGAAAGAACACTTATCATAAACGGATTTTCGAAATCTTATGCTATGACGGGGTGGAGACTTGGCTATGCCTGTGGACCGGAAGAATTAATAGGACAAATGGTTAAAATCCATCAATATGCCATCATGTGTGCGCCTACTACCAGTCAGTATGCGGCAGTGGAAGCGCTGAAAAACGGAGACGGTGATGTGGCAATCATGAGGGAATCCTATAGCCGGCGCAGACGTTATCTAATGCATCGATTTAAAGAGATGTCACTTCCCTGCTTTGAGCCATACGGAGCATTTTATGCCTTTCCCTGCATTAAGGAGTTTGACATGACCTCAGAGGAGTTTGCCACAAGATTTCTTCATGAGGAAAAGGTTGCCGTAGTGCCGGGAACGGCATTCGGGGATTCGGGAGAAGGCTTCATTCGTATTTCCTATGCCTATTCGCTGGAAAATCTCAAAATAGCCATGGAACGTTTGGAAAGCTTTGTTAATAAATTGAGAAGTGAGAAATAGCAATATGAGCGGAATCAACATAGTTTTATGGGAACCGGAAATACCGGCTAATACGGGAAACATAGGAAGAACCTGTGTGGCAGCGGGCTCCACACTGCATTTAATTGAACCCCTGGGCTTTAAATTAAATGAGAAGTCTATAAAAAGAGCAGGCATGGATTACTGGGAACACTTAGATGTAAGACGTTATGTTAACTTTGAAGAGTTTTTGAAAGGTAATCCGAATGCCAGAATATATATGGCAACAACGAAAGCAAAAAAAGTGTACACGGAAGTGTCCTACGAGCCCGATTGCTTTATCATGTTCGGAAAGGAGAGCGCGGGCATACCGGAGGAAATACTGGTTGGCTATGAGGAGACCTGTGTCCGTATTCCCATGCTCGAAAAAATCAGATCCTTAAATCTGGCAAATTCCGTATCCATTGTGCTCTATGAAGCACTCAGGCAGCATAATTTCAGCCATATGCAGAAAGAAGGAGAGCTTCACAGACTGCGGTGGAATAAATAAGCCATGACATTACCCTTTAGTTAGCGGCAGGATTTGCGGTTAAGAGCCTTATGGCGGTTCTATTCCTCCATCTTTGACTTAGGCAATCGAAAAATAAATTCCGTCCCCACCCCTTCCGTACTGATTACATTAATGGTTTCGTCATGAGCCTGTATGATTTCCTTTACGATGCATAGGCCGAGGCCTATGCCTTTTTTATCCTTTCCCCTGGAAATATCTGTTTTATAAAAGCGGTCCCATATAAGCTTAATGCTTTCTTTCGGGATGCCGATACCGCTGTCCTTCACCGATACAAATACCTTATCTCCCTTTTCCGTTGTTTCCAAATATATGTTAGAGCTGTTGTGGCTGAACTTTATGGCGTTATCGATAAGATTATAGAGAACCTGCTGTATTTTACCCATATCTGCACTTACAAACAGGGTTTTTCCTGTTAAAATAAGCTCAACGGATACTTTTTTACTTTTACAGGTGCCTTCAAAGGAGGCGGCCGTATTTTTAATGATTTTATTGATATCAAAATCTGTTCTTTCAAGTATGATGCCCTTGGAACCGTAATCATTTAAAGTAAGAAGGCTGCTTGTCAGCTTATTTAAGCGTTCCGTTTCCAGGACAACGATATTTAAATATTTTTCCTGCATTTCAACGGGAATGGTGCCGTCCAATATGGCCTCCAAATAGCCCTTAATGGAGGTTAAGGGAGAACGGAAATCATGGGAAACATTGGCAATGAATTTTTTCTGGTTTTCCTCGGAACGGCTTAACTCATTGGACATATAATTCAGGGAAGCGGATAAGTGGCCGATTTCATCATTCTTATGCACGGACAGCACGTATTTTAAATTACCCTTCGCATACTCATTTGCTGCTTTTGTAATTTTCAGAATAGGCATGTACACCATTTGGGTAAATACGGCCAGAATAATCAAAGAAAATAAGAAAATAATAGCTAATGTGATATAGGAAATATTTAAAATCCTGTTGCGGATATTTTCGATGCTATCCAGGGAAGTATGAATCACCACATAGCCCTTAACCTTGTAATTAGAGGTTATGGGTGAGAAAACGCTCAGCATATTATTGCTGAATTGACCGTAAAAATCTCCCGTAGTATAGTAATTTTCTTCTGTTGTGGTAGGATCAAACTCATCAATTACGATATCCTCACTGCTTATATCCCGGTTCCTGGAGCTGAAAATAATTTTTCCGTTGGCATTTAATACCCAGATGGGAGCACTGATATAGGTATCTATGGCTTCCAGAGTACTCTGGATATATTCCAATGAGGTTTCTTTCTTGTAAAAATTAGCAGCATAACGGTTGGCAACGAGAGTGGCTTCCTTATAAATGGAATCTGCCTTTTCCTGGGTCAAAAAGCGCATGGTGTAATCGGAGGTAAAGGTTGCGATGGTGATAAAGCTCAGAAAACCGAATACTAAATAAGCAAAAATAAACTTTAAATAAAGTGTGCGCCTCATTACTTCACCTCAAATTTATATCCGATGCCCCAGACTGTTGACAGACTCCATGCCGTATGATCTTTAATTTTTTCCCGAAGCCTTTTGATATGTACGTCCACGGTGCGGGTATCACCAATGTACTCATAGCCCCAGATATGGTCTAAGAGCTGTTCCCTTGTAAAAACCTGATTGGGGGAGGAAGCCAGAAAATATAAAAGCTCCAGTTCCTTAGGCGGCATATCCACCGCTTCGTCCATATAAATAACGGAATAATTCGTTAGATTTATAACAAGATCCGGATACTCCACATATTTTACATTTTTACCTGGGACAGCCTCCTGCTTAACGGGCTGGTAACGTCTTAAAACGGCCTTCACCCTGGCCACCAGCTCCTTGGAGTCAAAGGGCTTGATCATATAATCGTCGGCACCTAATTCCAACCCAAGAACCTTATCAAAAATCTCACCTTTAGCGGAAAGCATGATGATGGGAATTCCTGATTTTGCTCTTAACTCCCGGCATACCTGATAACCGTCTATACCGGGAAGCATCAAATCAAGCAGGATTAAATTGGGAGAAAAAGATTCAAAGGCCGTTAAAGCATCT
Source organism: uncultured Lachnospiraceae bacterium (assembly GCA_946409475.1). Lineage (GTDB taxonomy): Bacteria > Bacillota > Clostridia > Lachnospirales > Lachnospiraceae > CAMJWQ01. Next base: position 3,156 of record CAMJWQ010000027.1, on the reverse strand, counting down.
TCTCCGTTGTGCACCATCTTTGTATCGAAGCACTCCTTAGTCAGATATAAGGAAATGAGCTCGGCAATATTAACATCATCATCTACAATTAATATTTTCTGTTTCGCTACCATAAAGATTCTCCTTTAATATTATTTTTAATCACTCGTTTACATAGGATTGTTTTAGTATGCGGGATTATTTAAATTCAGCGATGGTAACGCCGGCATCACCCTCCCCGAATTCTCCCAAACGAAAGGATTTCACGTATTTCACACGTTTCAGATGCTTATGGACGGCCGTTCTTAAGGCGCCTGTTCCCTTTCCGTGAACGATTCTGACACTGGGCATATGAGCCAGATAGGCATCATCCAGATATTTATCGAGTAAAACAACCGCCTCATCGGTCATTTTACCGATTAAATTAATCTCGGTTGATACACCGGCAGATTTTGATATTTTCATTTTGGATGCGCTGATTTTGGGCTTTATATCGGAATTGCCGCCGGCTTCTTCAATCAATTCCAGATCCGTGATATTTACCTGGGTACGTAAAGCGCCCATCTGTACATATAGCTCACCCTTTTGATTGGGCAGGGTGCTTACTTTTCCGTTTACCTGCATGGACAGAATATGGACCGTATCGCCTATTTTAAATTCCTGGGGTGTTCTTTGTTTTTTCGCCCTAGGCTTCATAGACAGGCTGCCGTTTACATCGGAAATTTTTCCCCTTATTTTCTGACGTTCCTGCTCCATTTCCTTTGCCGCAGGCATGGAAGAAGCATATTTATGAAAGGTTTTAATGGTATCGTCCGCAACTTCCTTTGCCTCCTCTAAGATTTTTCTGGCTTTTTCCCTTGCCTCCCGTAATATGGCATCTCTTTTGGCTTCCATTTGCTCCTGTCTGCGGGTCAGAGAAAGTCTGAGTGCTTCGATTTCCTGTTTCAAATTTTGTATTTCCGTCTGTTCCTTTTCTATAATATTTCGTTTGCTTTCCAAATCAGCCAGTAAATCCTCAAAGCTTTCTTTCTGTTCTCCCATATGAGCCCTGGCATCCTCAATAATATAGGAGGGCAGGCCCAATTTAGAGGATATGGCAAAGGCATTGCTTTTGCCGGGAATTCCGGTTAATAAACGATAAGTAGGACGAAGGGTTTCCACGTCAAATTCACAGCTGGCATTTTCCACTCCTGGAGCAGACATGGCATATACCTTCAATTCGCTGTAATGAGTGGTCGCCATAGTCCGGATATTCCGTTCATGAAGGTAGCTTAAGACAGATATGGCCAGAGCGGCACCCTCCGTCGGGTCCGTCCCCGCCCCCAGTTCATCAAACAAACAAAGGGAATCCTGATCTGCCTTCTCCAGTATGGTAACGATACTTTTCATATGTGAGGAAAAGGTACTTAAGCTTTGTTCAATGCTCTGTTCATCTCCGATATCCGCAAATACCTCCTTAAACACGGATAATCTTGAATGATCAAAGGCCGGTATATGGAGCCCGGCCTGTCCCATTAAGGTTAACAGCCCCAAGGTTTTTAAGGAAACGGTTTTACCGCCCGTATTAGGCCCCGTTATAATCAGCATATGGTAGGAATCGCCTAATCTGATGGTAATAGGCACCACTTTTTCCGGATCTAACAGCGGGTGTCTTCCATCCTTTATCTCAATAATGCCCTCGGTATTGAATTCCGGGCAGCTGCATTTATATTCTCTGGCAAACTGCGCCTTTGCAAATATAAAATCCAATTTCGTCAGGGTATGAAAATTACAGTCCAGACTTTCCGAATAGGGGGCGGTTTCATTGCTTAACCGGCTGAGAATGACCTGTATTTCTTCTTCCTCCTTTATCATCAGCTCCTTAAGATCGTTGTTTAACCTGACAACAGCCATGGGTTCAATGAAAAATGTTGAGCCGGAGGAAGACTGGTCGTGTATCATACCGGGCACCTGGCTTTTATATTCGGCCTTTACGGGAATGCAAAACCGGTTATTCCGCATGGTAATGACGGCATCCTGCAGATAGGTCCTTAAGGAACCGCTGACCATGGAGGACAGCTGGCTGTGTATGCGGTCATCAATAAGAGCTATGGATCTGCGTACCTGTCTCAGGGTCGTACTGGCGTCATCACTGATTTCATCTCCGGATAGGATGCATCTTCGTATTTCGTTACTTAATAGGGTTAGAGGCTCTAAGCTCTGGCAGCAGACGTCCAGGGAATCTTCATTCTCATCCGTATTGTCCCTGCGGAGAAAAGCCTTCACCCGTCCGGCTGCCTCTGAAAGAGAGGCGAGCTGCAATAATTCTTCTGCTGATAATATACCTCCGATAGCCAGTCTTTTTAAATGCGGGGTAATATCTACGATACCGTGAAAAGAAACAGAACCGTTTTTAATGATTCTGCTTAGGGCGTCCCTTGTTTCGTTTTGATGTAACCGTATTTCATCTATGCAACCGGAAGGCAGCAATGTCCTGCATAACTCTTTACCGGAAGGAGAAGAGGCATATGCTGTCAGAATATCGATTATTTTATGATATTCTAAAGTGCGTAATACTTTATTGTTCATTTTATCCACCTAATTTAAAAGAAAATATTTACTATTTATCTATTATAACCTATAATAGAGTAGGTGAAAACCTATTAACGAGTTCTTTTAAAACTTTCTTATATTTACATATAAGTCATAAATTGTTCATAAGTTTTTGTTATACTTTTTAATACTCTATCAAAATTTGGGTTCCGTTAAAGAACTTCGGCCGGAAGTGTAAAATTTAAAATTAAATTATGTTATCTTTATAAATTAAGTAGGGAAAATATCTTGTATATTGACTTACTTTCTGTTTCTGTTGCTATTTAGATGCAGTAATGATAAAGGAGCAGCTTTTATGACGGAAGTAAATAAAAACGATAGCAAAGAGGATTATGAATTCATTAAGGAAAAGATTAAAGAAAAACCGCTGAATAAAAGAAAATTATTAATGAAGATTGTACAATCGGTGATTACCGGTGCAGTCTTTGGTTTTTTTGCCTGTCTGGCCTTTTTGTTGTGCAAACCTTTTTTAGAGGATCTGCTATTCGGCAGAACTACCGAAGAGGTGGTCATTCCCGGCGATGAGGAGGAGACTGCCCAGGATGAGGTAACGGAGGATTCACAGACAAGTGATACGTCCCAGAC